>JBAUHD010000041.1:0-2327 GCA_049680085.1 Acidobacteriaceae bacterium | reverse complement strand
CCAGGCGACCAAGGCCAAGCAGGTGCAGAGCCGCGTCAAAGAACTGGAGAAGATCGAGCGCATCGAGATTCCGGAGGAAGAGGCGGAGATTCACTTCACGTTTCCGCAACCTCCGGTGTCGGGGCGCACGGTGGTGGAGGTTGCGGGGCTCTCGAAGAGCTACGGGCCGAAGCTGGTGCTGGACGACGTGAGCTTTACGATTGAGCGAGGCGACCGTATCGCGCTGGTAGGGCTGAACGGGGCGGGCACGTCGACGCTGGTGAGGCTGCTGTCGGGCCAGGACACTCCGACTGGAGGCGTGCTGAAGCTGGGTCACAACGTGCTGGCCGAGTACTTCGCGCAGGACCAATATAAGGTCCTGGACCCGCAGGCGCGGATGCTGGACGACATTGGAAGGACGGCTCCGAAGGTGGCGGAGACGGAGCTGCGGAGCCTGCTAGGATGTTTTCTGTTTTCCGGCGAGGACGTGTACAAGCCGCTGGGCGTGCTTTCCGGCGGGGAGCGAAACCGGTATGCGCTGGCCCGGATTCTGGTGAGTCCGGCGAATTTTCTGCTGCTGGACGAGCCAACGAACCATCTGGATCTGCGCGCGAAGGACGTGCTGCTGGAGGCGATCAACAGCTTCAGCGGCACAGTGATTTTCGTCTCGCACGACCGCTACTTTCTGGACCGACTGCCGACGCGGGTGTTTGAAGTCGAGGGCGGAAAGGTCCGCGTCTACCCCGGCAACTACGAGGATTATCTGTGGCGGAAGGAGGGCGGCGCGGCAGAGCTGGCTGCGGCAACGGCTGCGGCTGCCGTACCTGAGCCGGTCGCGGTGGCGGTTGCAGTTTCGAGTCCGGAGGAAGCGGCGGCTGCGGAGCCGGGGTCGTCGAACGGCAAGGGAAAGCGCGTGAATCCGATCAAGCTGAAGCAGATGCAGGACCGGCTGCGGTTTGTGGAGGAGGAAATTCCCCGCGTCGAGTCGCTGATCGGCGGCGCGGAACAGTCGCTCGGCGTGTTCGTGAACGCGGAAGAAACAGCCCGCATTTCCGCCGAACTCGATGGCCTGCGCGAGCGACAGGCTGCGCTTACGGCGGAGTGGGAAGAATTGATGGAGACTGTGAACTGAAACCGGCTAAACAGTCGTCGTCACTCAGCTATCAGTCGTCATATTCCCAACTTCGCGCATAATGTCGCGCAAAGAATAGCCATCCGGCAAACAGCCGACTCAGCTCCCCTGACGCCAGGTCATGTCCACGGAGATGGGAATCTCATTTTTAATCGGGACCGTCAGAAACGACGGGCGCTGGATTTTGAAATCGGCGCACGTGGCCGGGATGACTCCCGTGATCCGAATCGTGCCGCTCTTCTCCGTTCGCTGGAAGGCAACGTGCTCGTATTCCGCCGTTTGCCCTGCAAATTGCACTTTGAGATCCGCATAAATTGTGGGGGCGGTAATTCCGGTGGATGGAAACTGCGAACGAACAATTACCAGCGGGAACTCCGCTCCGCGTGTCGCTTCAATCATGTGGAGGTCGCGATTCGTGTCGCCGGACGTGAATGACTTTACCGGCGCAGCCATCAAGAAATTGCATTGCTCAGCCTCACAGATGCCTTCGCCTTTTGCCGCATGGCTCACTCCATTCACGTCGTGTATCGGGTGTGACATGTGATAGGTAAGGGTAGCTTGTACCAGCATCCATTTGGTTCTGCTTTGCGCCGGCACAGGAAGTGCGGCCGCCAATATAGCTAAGATTAAGAACTTCTTCATGGCTGTTTTTTCCAGAACTTCAAACGAATGGGCCACGACACCGCGACGATGGAAGCTCCATATGCCAGTGCCGTGACGTAGGCCACTGCTCCGTGTGCCGAAGCAATGCCGTGTACCTTTTCGCCATTGCTCTCTTGCCGGAAAGCCATGATCCCCAGGATCGGCGTCAGCACCATGCCTGGCCCATGCACGAACACCAGTGCCTCATGCACGCGAATGGCTCCCTTCTTTTTCACTCCCGGCAGTCTGGGCGCGAACATCGCGTAATAGGCAGTGGAGAAGTAGAGGCCCGTCGTCAGGCTTCCCAGAGCCGCATGCACATCGAGATTCGTCTGTGTCGGCTCTTTGATGATCTCTCCATTTCTCCCTTTGGCCTTAGCCTGCGGCCCGGTGATCAGCGCCGCGGCCATGGGGATGATAGTGATCAGCCCGAGCGTCTGATGCACCTTCAGCATATGCGTGCGTTTGTCGAGCATCGCCTGCTCTTTCGCATTGCCTTTGACCTGACCTGGCGAAATCCCCAAATCCTGGAGCGACGGCTGCGCGGGCTGGTTCTGCTGCGCATTCTGCTGGG
>JBAUHD010000040.1:0-9090 GCA_049680085.1 Acidobacteriaceae bacterium | reverse complement strand
ACGTCGGTAAAGGTTCCGTCGTGATTGTTGTGATAAAGCCGGTTCTTGCCGAAATTCGTAACGTAGAGGTCGGGCCAGCCATCGTTGTTGTAGTCGCCCACCGCGCAGCCAAATCCCCATCGATCGTTGGTGACTCCGGCGATGTTGGCGACGTTCGTGAATGTTCCGTCATGATTGTTGCGGAAAAGCGCGGCGTGCGGCGGCGTGGTCTTGCCGGAAAGCGCGTCGTACGTGGACCCGTTGACCAGATAAATGTCCAGCCAGCCGTCATCGTTGTAGTCGAGCAGGCAAACGCCTGAACCATTGGCCTCAATGATGAATTTTTTCTCCGGCGTGCCCATCACGTGCGTCCACGAAGCCAGGCCCGATTGCTTCGAGATATCCTGGAACACCACCGGGCCGGACTTCACAAATCCGCCCGCGGTAATGGGCCGGTGCTCGGCGTCAAGCACCGCGGCATGGGCTCCGGCTGTGGCATTTCCGCCGCCGCCCATCGGCTGCTGGCCCTGCTGAGCCTGGGAAACGAAGGGAAGAACGGCCGCGAGGAAAACGGCTGCCGCAAGGCGTCGGTGTCTGAACAAAACTGCGAGTCTCCTGCGTAGGGTTCTACGTGGTGAGAATAGCAGAGCCGTGCTCGGACGGACGCGGCTGCTATACTCGGCGTTGTTATAAAACGATTTATCTGGTCGAGGTGGATGAAAAAACTACTGCCGCTTCTGGCACTTCTGGCCGCGCTCTCCCTTCCGGTTCCGGGAAGGGCAGAGGCCAGTCCCAAGGTGTGGGTGGGAAGCTGGTCGGCTGCGCAACAGATTCCCGAGCCGCAAAACGCGCTCGCGCCCGGCGACATGGCGGACGCGACCATCCGCCAGATCGTTCATCTCTCTATCGGCGGAAACGAACTGCGCGTGCATCTGTCGAACGCCTTCGGAACGGAACCGCTGCGTTTCACCTCCGTCCATATCGCACGCCCGCTCTCCGCGTCTTCCTCCGCGATTAACCCGGTCTCGGACCGCGCGCTGACGTTTTCCGGCAGCAGCGAGGTAACGGTCCCGGCGGGCGCGGAGTACCTTTCCGACCCCATCAACTACCCGGTTGCCGCGCTCTCGAATCTCGCCATCACGTTTCATCTGGACGACGCTCCCGCGCGCGAAACTGGTCACCCCGGCTCCCGCGCGACCTCCTATTATGTCCACGGAGATCAGGTTTCTTCGTCCGCTCTTCCGGGCGCAAAAACGGTAGACCACTGGTACCAAATCGCAGACATTGACGTGCTCGCGTCCGAGGGAGCGGCCTCCATCGTCGCACTCGGCGACTCCATCACCGACGGCCACGCCTCCACGACCAACGGCAATGACCGCTGGACCGACGTTCTCGCCGAGCGCCTGCAAGCCTCGGCGGCGACCCCGGACATCGGTGTGCTCAATGAGGGAATTGGCGGCAATCATCTGCTGACGGACGGCCTTGGACCGAACGCTCTCGCGCGCTTTGACCGCGACGTGCTCGCGCAGGCCGGCGTCCGCTGGCTCATCGTCTTCGAGGGAGTCAACGACCTCGGCGGGCTCACGCGCCAGGGCGATATGCCACCCGAAGCGCACACGCGGCTGGTGCATCAAGTCGAAGCGTCGTATGAGCAGATCATCACCCGCGCCCACACCCATGGCATCCGCGTCATCGGCGCGACCATTACGCCCTACAGGGGATCGGACTACTACCATCCGGATGCGCGTGACGAAGCCGACCGGCAGGCCGTGAATGCCTGGATTCGCGCCCCCGGGCACTTTGACACGGTACTCGATTTTGACAAGGCCATGCGCGATCCTCAGCGCCCCGACCATCTCCGCCCCGCCTACGATTGCGGCGACCACCTGCACCCTTCGCCCGCCGGATACCGCGCCATGGGCCAGGCCGTTCCGCTGTCACTCTTCGCGCGCTGAAGTTCCGCGACCTGAATTGTTTCCACATTCGCCCCGGAATTCCGGTATAACGTTCATGGCTTATGAATATTAAGGAAGTCGCACGGCTCGCCAAAGTTTCCACCGCCACCGTCTCGCGCACCATCAACGGCTCAGACAAGGTTACGGCGGAAACGGCGGCGCGGGTGCGCCGCGCCATCGAGACGCTGAAGTTCTATCCCAACACCAACGCGCGCGCTTTGGGCTCGGGCAGGAGCAGCCTCTACGGCCTGATCATTTCCGACATCACCAACCCATTTTTTCCCGAGTTGGTCAAGAGCTTTGAAGACGTGGCCGTGCAATACGGGCAGGAAGTCCTCATCGCCAACACTAATTACGATAAGCACCGTACCGAGCAATGCGTCACGCGCATGTTGCAGCGCAAGGTGGACGGCGTGGCCATCATGACCTCGGAAATGGACGAGCACCTGATCGACGAGTTCAGCAGCCGCAAAATTCCGCTCGTGTTTCTCGACACCGGAAAGGTGCAGAAGGGCATCAGCAACATTGCCGTGGATTATGCCGCCGGCATTGACGCGGCGGTCGAGCACCTGCGCGGCCTGGGGCACTCCGCCATCGGATTCATCAGCGGCCCATCCGACCTGACCTCGGCGCGGGTTCGGCGGAAGGCCTTTATCGCCAACATGAAGCGCATGGGACTTGATCCGGCCAAAGACCTGATTGAAGAAGGCAACCACCGCATGGACGGCGGCCACAACGCCATGACACGGCTGCTGCGAAAGGAAATGCGCCCAACCGCGGTGCTCGCCTCGAATGACATGTCCGCCATCGGCGCCCTCGGCGCCATCGTCGAGCAAGGGCTGAAAGTGCCGCGCGATATTTCCGTGATCGGCTTCGACGACATCGCCATGAGCGAGTACACGCAGCCGCCGCTCACCACAGTTCGCCTGCCGCGCGCCGAGATCGCCAGGCTGGCCTTCCGCGCCCTGCATGGAATCCAGAACGCCGCCACCGCAAAAGGCGCGGAGTATTCCATTGAACCAACCCTGGTCCAGCGCAAAAGCACCGGACCGGCTCCTGTCTAAATCCAAACCAATTTTCGTGGTCCCAGATACAAACCTTGTCATCCCCACCGAAGTCCGCGAAGCGAACGCAGCGGAGAGCCTGCCCTGAGCGAAGTCGAAGGGGACCTGCGCTTCTCCTGGTGGGTACAACAATACTGGTTCTGCTTTAATGCCGCGCCTTGTCTTTTCCCCAGGTTTTATAAAGCCCCAGGTACGCATAGTTTTCCGTCTGCCCCGCCACGGAGTGCCCGTAGGCGAAGATCAACTGGAGCCCCGGTGAGTTGAAGTTGTAATAGCCGCCCGCGTCGATCATGGTGGAGGATTGGGAGAGCGCCACATCGTCCCCGATGCGTCCGTGCGAAAAGACCTCGGCGCCCAAATCCAGCTTCTTGTTGAGCGTGCGCTTCACCATAAATCCGCCATACGGGTAATTGCGCATTCCCGACTGCGGATTCACAACATAGCCCGCCCCGCCGTCAACGCTCCACGGCCCGATATCCTTCGCCACCCATATCGGCAGTCGATACCACGGCTTATCATCCGTGGGTATCTCAATCATGGTGAACGATCCGATCTGCGGCCGGTGTTTCGTCTGGGTGATGAACCCATATTTCACGCCCAGCTCGATATCACTGAGGCCGAAGGTGACGGGGCCTTGTCCAGCGGCTCCGTAGGTGGGATGGTTCATCGGAGCCGTGACTCCCCAAGGCAGGATCGCGTGCAATTGCACCTTGGGAATCGCGCCCCAGTTGAACTCAAACGCCGGGCCCACGGAATCCATTTCAACCGGCGTGCCGTCGGCGATTCCAAAAACATAAAACTCATAATGCCCATAGTCCACCGGAGTGGGGTCATCGGTCTGAAACGGCGGCCCAGCCTGCGCCCAAAGCCTGGGCGCCGCCAGAATCAGGAGAAGAAGCAGAGCGAAACGCGCGTGATTCGGGAACGCCTTCATCGACATTCTGTCCTCCGCAAGATCGAGCGCTTCACGACCAACCTAAGCGTTCACAAATGAATGATGCAACCCAGCGCGAAGCGCAGTTGCCTGGACGACCAGTCCTAGTCAATCCTCTCGTGCCGGTAACCGGCCTCGGTCAGCAGTTGCCGAATCTCTTCAATATGCTCGTCGCCGCGCGTCTCCAGCGTAATGTCAATCACCGTGTCGCCTAAACTCACGCCATAATGGGCGCGGTCGTGCGCGGTTTGCACAATGTTGGCGCGGGCATCGGCAAGGATTCGCGTGAGTCCGTGCAGCGCTCCGGGGCGGTCGGTCAGGTGAATGCGAAGGCGCGTGCGCCGCCCGTCCTTCACCAGCCCGCGCTCAATGATGCGCGCCAGCAGACTCACGTCGATGTTTCCTCCGCCGACAACGACCGCGGTGCGCTGTCCGCGCAGCGTGGTTTTGCGTTGCAGCAGCGCGGCCAGCGCCACGGCCCCCGCTCCCTCGGCCAGGGTCTTCTCGCGCTCCAGCAGCACCAGAATGGCGTTGGCGATCTCCTCCTCGTCCACCGTGACCAGCTCATCCACGTAGCGGCGGACCAGCGGCAGCGTCCGCTCGCCGGCACGGCGAACGGCGATGCCGTCGGCGATGGTAGCCTCGGCGCCTAGAGTCACGGGCGAACCAGCATCGACGGCGCGCAGCATCGACGGCAGCCGCTCCGTCTGCACGCCGATCACGCGAATGTGAGGGTTCGACTCTTTGATCGCGCACGCCACTCCCGCAATCAGTCCGCCGCCGCCAATGGGCACCACGACCGCCTCAAGACTCGGAATCTGCTCCAGAAGCTCAAGGCCCAGCGTGCCTTGGCCTTCGATCACCGCATCATCGTCGAAGGGATGCAGAAACGTCATGCCGTCCTGCGCCGCCAGGCGGAGGGCCTCGTCGCAGGATTCATCATAGTTCGCTCCGTGCAGCACAACCTCCGCGCCGTAACCAGCGGTGGAGGCGGTCTTGACCAGCGGCGTCATCAGCGGCATCACAATCCGCGCCCGAATGCCGCGCGCGCTCGCGTGGTACGCGACCGCCTGAGCATGGTTTCCGGCGCTGGCCGCAATCACCCCGCGGCGCTTCTCATCCTCTGAAAGCGTCAGGATTTTGTTCAGCGCGCCCCGCTCCTTGAAGGCCCCGGTGCGCTGGAGGTTGTCGAGCTTGAGGAAGACCTGCTGGCCGGTCCTCTTCGAGAGCTCGTCAGAGTGCGGCGCGGGCGAAAGATAAATATCGCCTTGAATGCGCTGCCGGGCCTGCTCAATTCCGCTTAGCGTGACGCTCATCTGCTTTTCCTTTTGACATAGGTCGTTCTTCTTCACGAAAAAACCACCAGGCTCGCAGGAGCTGGTGGTCTGGGTTGCTTCAAATTCGTTCGCCAGCCGCCCGCTCCTATGGGGAGGGAGTGATCTTCACGACCAGAATAATTCGGATATCGGTGGCCGGAATTGTCATGACGGACTGCATGGGAATGTGCTGATGAAAACAGAGTGCGAGCGGGAAGTCAACTCGCTGTCCAGGGGTTAAAGACCTTGACCTTGGTCCCCTGCACGTCGGCTGTATTCCGGGTGACAAAGGTGAGATCGTGGACCATGGCGGTTGCGGCGAGCAGCGTGTCGATCACAGGCCGGAGCCGTTCTGCGGAAAGCTCGCCCCAGAGCCGCGCAATCGCGGCATCGATGCCGAGGATGTGATCGGCGAAGCTGTACTCCAGACCATCGATCCAGGCGGCGAGCTTTTTTGCGGAGCCGGGATCGGTCAGCTTTTTATTGGCCACGCCTTTCCGGAGCTCGCCCAGCGTGAGGACGCTGATGTGGAGCGCCGAGTCATCGACGGATGAAAGAAAAGAAGTAACGCGCTCGTCTACCTGCTTGCGGCGCGTTTCAGAGAGGATGTTGGTGTCGAGAAGATACTGGAGGGGCGCGCTCACAGATTGATCTTCCTCCCGGTGTCGCGCTGCCGCTTGATCACAAAGCTGTCCACCTTGGGGCCGCCGAGTAGATATTCTTTCAAGTTCGGCTTATGCACGGTGAGCGCCCGGTACTCCGTGATGGAAAGAATGACGGCCCGCTCGGCGCCGTGGCGGGTAATAATCTGCGGACCCTTATGGTAGCTTTCTTCAATCAACTCGCTGAGGCGCGTTTTCGCCTCCTGCACCTGCCATACGGCCATCGCGGACCCTCCTTTATGATTCAACCATAATTATAGTTGATCTGGTCGGACATGAACAGCCGACTCCTATTGTGGCAGTGTCTCAGTTTGAAGGAGTACGGGATGTTTCCCCGTGTAAACCGAACCCGCCGTAAAACGTGAAAAGCCGTACACTGGCCTTACCTTTTGCAATGCGAAAATGGCTGGAATACGCGGTGGTCTGGGCGCTGGTGCGGCTGCTCGGGGCTTTGCCCCGCGGCATGGCCCGGGCTCTGGGCGCGGGCGTGGGCGCGGCCGCCTATCGCCTGATGGGACGACTGCGGAAGACCGGCCTGCGCAACCTGGAGCTGGCGTTCCCGGAAAAATCCGGCGCGGAGCGCGAGCGCATTCTTCGGCGGCTCTATAGAAACCTGGGCTGGCTCCTCGCCGAGTTCTGCCAGATGCCCCGATACACACCCGAAAATACCCAAAGCCTTCTTCGTTACGAGGGGCTCGATCATTACCTCGCAGCGAAGGCGCGCGGCAAGGGCGTGCTGATCATCACCGGGCATCTCGGCGCATGGGAGCTTTCCAGCTTCTACCACTCCCTGATGGGCCATCCCATGGGCATCGTCATTCGCCGGCTCGACAACCCGCGCGTCGACCGCCTCGTCAACAAGATCCGCTGCCTGCACGGAAACCGCGTCCTGCACAAGGACGACTTTGCGCGCGGGCTGCTCGGGGCCATGCGGCGGGGCGAAACCGTGGGCATCTTAATGGACACCAACATGACGCCGCCGCAGGGCGTCTTCGTGCCGTTCTTCGGGCGCCCGGCGTGCACCGCCTCAGGGCTGGCCCGCGTTGCCCTGAAGACCGGAGCCGCGGCGCTCCCTGGCTTCATGATCTGGGAAGCAGCGGAGCAAAATTACGTCCTGCGCTTCGGCCAAGAGATTCCGCTCATCGCCACCGGCGACGACGAAGCCGACGCGCTCGCCAACACCGCCCGGTTCACCGCCGTCATCGAGGACTGGGTGCGGCGGTATCCTGACCAGTGGCTGTGGGTGCATCGTAGATGGAAGACGCGCCCCGACGGAACGCGGGAAGAGGATCGATAGGAGTTGCGTGTGCGACTTGTCCAGTTAGCCGAATTGTTGAAGGCCGAGGTTCGCGGCGGCGCGCCCGATCTTGAGCTTACGGGCGTGGCTTCGATCCAGAACGCACGCGCCTCCGACGTGGTCTTCGCCGAAGACCCCGTGGTGCTGCGCGAGGCTCTTTCCTCCTCCGCCGGCGCCATCCTGGTTTCCGGCAAGCTCAACGCCTCCGCCGGAGACTCCGGCAAAGCGCTGCTGGCGGTTCCGAAACCGAAACTGGCTTTCGCGCAGGCGGCGCGGCTGCTCAACGCAACCGAAGCCGAAGCCGAAATTCACCCCACCGCCATCCTCGCCGCCGACGTGGTGCGCGGACGCCGGATCGCAGTCGGCGCGTACGCGGTGGTCGAAGCCGGCGCGCAACTCGGCGAAGAAACCATTATCGGCGCGGGCGCGGTCATCGGACGCGGCGTAAAGCTCGGCCGCGCATGCAGGATTTATCCGCGCGTCGTCCTTTATCCGGGAACCGAACTGGGCGACCGCGTGGTTGTTCACGCCGGCGCGGTCCTCGGCTCCGACGGTTTCGGCTACGTGCGCGACGACGCCACCGGCGAGTACGTCCAGTTCCCGCAGCAGGGCCGCCTGGTCATCGAGGACGACGTGGAGATCGGCGCGAACACCACCATTGATCGCGGCGCGCTGGAGGAAACCCGCATCGCGCGCGGCGTGAAGATCGACAATCTCGTCCACGTCGGCCACAACGTGCGCGTGGAGCGCAATGTGGTCATCGCCGCGCAAACCGGCGTTTCGGGTTCCAGCCGCATCGGCGCGGGCGCGGTGGTCGGCGGGCAAGTCGGCATCGGCGACCACGCGGAGATCGGCGAAGGCGTGATTCTCGGCTCCGGCTCCGGCGTGCTCACGCACAAAAAGCTGAAGGGCGCGGGCGTGGTCCACTGGGGACGCCCCGCCCGACCTCTGCATCAATACCTGAAGGAACTGGCCGCGCTGGGCAAACTGGGCGCGGATGCGAAGTCCGCGCCCAAACCAGCCCGCTCGCGCAAGACGCCGCCAAAGGAAGCATAGCTGTGGCCATCGTCGTGGTCGGGGGACAATCGCGGAACGTAGGCAAAAGCTCGGTGGTCGCGGGCCTGATCGCACGCCTGCCGGAGAGGCGCTGGACGGCGTTCAAGATCACGCAGTACGAGCACGGCTTCTGCACAGCGAACGGCGCTCCCTGCGCCTGCGTCACGGCGGACCACTCCGTTGCCATCAGCGAAGAGCAAAGCGCGTCCTTACGCACGGATACGGCGCGCTTCCTCGCTGCCGGCGCGGCGCGCTCGTTCTGGGTGCGCACCCGCCAGGGAAGGCTGGCCGAGGCCATGCCGCGCATTCAAAAGGAACTGGCGGCGGCGGAAAACTCGATTCTGGAATCGAACCGCGTGATGGAGTTCCTGCAGCCCGATGTCTACCTCACCGTGCTCGACGCGAGCCTTACGGACTGGAAGGTTTCCGCACGCCTCCACCTGAATCGTGCCGACGCGGTGCTGCTTCGGGCGACAAACACCCAGCCGTCCTGGCCCGGCATTTCCGCAGACCTGCTGCACGGCATACCGCAATTTCAAATTGAGCCGCCGGACTACCTGACCGATGCCGTCGTCGCCTTCGTCCGCGAGCGGATCGGGCCCGCAGCTCCCACCCTCACTGCCCCTTCGGAGCCGCCGTCTTCGCGGGCTGGTCATAAGGATTGGGCGGAGGCGTAACCCCCTCGGCCTTCAGCGCGCGATCAATCGTCTGCCACAGCACATCTTTGGGCAGGGCGCCGGCGATCATCTCTCCATTCACGTAAAGCGTCGGCGTCTGGTTGATGTTCAAACTGTCGGAGAGCTTCATCTCCTGCCGAATCGGAGCCT
>JBAUHD010000039.1:0-15520 GCA_049680085.1 Acidobacteriaceae bacterium | reverse complement strand
AACAGGGCGAGTTCACCGCCGAAGCTCTTATCCGTGAAGCGCAGCGTGGAGCTGACCTGGTTGTGGTCTCGCGCGCCATGTTCATGACCGGCCAGCTCGTCGGCGGCCTCGATCAGCTCGCCGACGTCTGTCACGCACAAGGCGCGCGGCTGCTGGTGGACCTCTACCACGCCGTTGGCATTGTCCCGGCGGATGTTCGCGCCATGCGGGCCGATTTCGCCATTGGCGGCAGCTACAAATATCTGCGCGGAGGCCCCGGCGCGGGCTATCTCTATCTTTCGCCGCAGGTTCTGGCGAACGGTCTTCGGCCGCTCGACACCGGCTGGTTTGCGAACGCGGAAATGTTCCGGTTCCAGCGCCCCGACCCTCCCGTGCTCAAGGCGGGCGGCGACGCATTTCTCGAAGGCACGCCGGCGGTGTTGCCCTGGTATCAGGCGCGCAGCGGAGCGGACTTTGTTCTCGCCATTGGCGTGGCGCGCCTGCGGGAGTATTCCCTTCGCCAGCTTCAGGCGCTGCGCGGCTACCTTGCGGAAGCGGGCGTCACCGGCATCACAGGCGGCGATGAGGGTCACGCGGCTTTCCTGTCGATCCGGCTGCCACAAGCCATGGAAATTCCGAAGCTTCTGGAAAAAGAGGGAATTGTCTGCGACGCGCGCGGCGAGTGGCTGCGGCTCTGCCCCGACTGCCTCACGCGCGACGAAGAGCTGCGCCGTGCCGCGCGCGCCCTGGGAGATGCCCTCCGCGCGACTTCCGCTTAGGCGGTTGGTATGTTGGTATGATGTTGGGGCATGATGACCCGGCGCAAGTTCCTCAAGTCTTCGGCAGCCGCGCTGCCCGTTATGGCGATCAACAGCACGCATCTCTGGGCGGCGGAGCCTATTCCGCTGGGCGTGCAGCTTTATACAGTCCGCGGAATGGCGGAGAAGGATTTGCCTGCGACCCTGAAGCAGATTCGCGCGATCGGTTACGACGAAGTCGAGCTTTACGGCGGCGGCTATGGCCGCCCGGCGGACAAACTGCGCGCGATCATCCATGACGCCGGCCTGCGCGCGCCGAGCGGTCATTTCGCTTACGACTCGCTCCCCGGCAAGCTTGGTTACGCACAGCAGCTTGGGCTGAAGTGGGTCGTCTGCCCCATGCTTCCGCATTCGCTGTGGACGCTGGACGGTTTTCGCGCCGCGGCGAAACAATTCAATGCCGTGGGCCGGCGCGCGCAGGACATGGGGATGCGCTTCGCATTTCACAACCACGACTACGAATTTCGCGATTACGGCGGCGGCAAATCCGGTTATGACGTGCTGGTCGAAGAGACCGATCCTGCCCACGTCTTCTTCGAGTTGGACTGCTACTGGGCGGCGCAGGCCGGGCGCGATCCCCTGAAGATGCTGCGCCGGATGGGCAAACGCATCAGGTTGCTGCACCTGAAGGACCGCAAGCCGGGGTTTCCCCCCTCTTTCGACATGGGGCCCTCCTCGGGGCACTTTGCTCCGGTGGGCGAGGGCTCAATCGCGTGGAAGCCGATTCTCGATGAGGCGCAGCGGCTGGCTGTGGAGCACTACTTCGTCGAGCAGGACAATACCTACGGGCATCCGATTGCAAGCATTCGCGCCAGCTATCGATATCTGCGTCCGCTGCTTCCCTAGCATCGGGCGGCGCGTCAAAGTATCTAAATGCCGGTCACCCGCATCCTTATCTAAATTCATTTCAGAGGATCGCGCGCCGAGCGGGTCTCTGGTTGGAGTGGAATATGCCTTTTCCCATCAAAATTTGCGTAGTGTGCGGGGACGAATTTGAACTGAAACCCGACAAACCCGGCTTTGCCAATCGCTGCCCGGAGTGCAGCGCGCCCGAGCCCATAGGAACCACCATCAGCGGCGGCGTGGACGCCGACGAACTCAGAAGCGCGACCGAAATCAACGCCGCACGGAGAAAAGCCATCCGCGACCTTCTCTACCGCGGCGATAGCTAGCGAGACGTCGACAGGTGTTCTGAGCTTTACAAGCTGTGCCGCGAGCGGCAGAAAATCGCTTTCCTGACTGCTGGTGCCACTCGGGCCATCAACATCGGCTCAGCTTCACAGATGACCTTCTCGCCTGGCTCCCCCGGCGGAGCCTGCGGGACCACCCCACCCGCTGGCTGAACGATTGCGTATTGAATCAACCCCGAGCAATGTACGCAATGGGTTTCGCGGATCAGGCGAACATCTTTGCCGAGAACCTGCGGGAACGCTCTCAGGCACTCCGGGCAAGTCACCAGCACATACTCCTCCCCGGACGGGTCATGTCCGTTCATCGCAATCCACGCCGGAACCGACGTGCTCGGATAGAGGATCGAGGGTCGCGTCGCGTGGGCCATGGTTTTGACCATCCGCACCAGATCTCCCGGACTGCTTCCTTTTTCAAAGAAAACTTCGGCGGCAACTCCGAGCGGCACCTCGTTGCCGGAAAACACCCCGCTCATCGCGATCACCCGGATCGCCGGAAACCGCCGCCGCACCACCGAGAGCAACTCGAACCCGGACATGCGCGGCATATTGAGATCGGAGAGTAGGATTTCGGGGACTTCGTTCCGAATCTCACCGAGTGCGGCAATGCCGTCTTCAGCCGACCGCACCTTATATCCAAGCGTTGAAAAAATCAACGACATCGACGTCCGAATCGACGCCTCGTCATCTACGATGAGTAGGTTAATCTTTGCATCTGGCATCCTCCGCCCTTCTGTTCCTGAATACAACATGGCCCCGAGATAAAAGTGTGGCACAGACGTTACCTTAGTACCGCTCACTTTTGCTCACACTATGCGATCGGACCCTCGGCACGTACACAATGTCGGGTTTCTCCGCATTGTCATCGGGTAATTGGTCGTGCAGAACCACATTAAGCAGCGATTTATGCACCTTGATGCGCCCGTTGTATTCGATAAATCCAAGCTTGCGGAAACGGTTCATAAAAAAGCTGACGCGCGAACGGGTGGTGCCGATCATCTCCGCCAGGGTCTCCTGCGTGATGTATGGAATCAGAGAATTCGCCCCCTCCCCCGGACTGCCGAATTCGGCCATCAACAGAAGGATTCTCGCCAGCCGCTTTTCGCTGGAGTTGAATAGCTGATCCACCAGATCAGCCTGCATCCGCATACTGCGGGCCAGCATAAACTTCAGGAACAGCCCAGAGAACTCGCGCTCCTCGTGAATGACCCGGAGCATCTCCGACCGCTCGATCCTCAACCCCGTACAAGCGGTGACCGCAATCGCCGTCGAAAGGCGCAGCCCAACCGCTCCCGCAATCGATTCCTCCCCGATAAAATCCCCGGAAGCGAGAAGCGTAATGGTGGCTTCTTTTCCCCTCGCCGAAACAACGACAATTTTCGCCCGCCCCTTTTGGAGATAAAAAACAGAATCGGCGGCATCGCCTTGCGAAAAGAAGATCTGGCCCGGCTCCAATTGCACAATCCGCCGCCCCAATCCCGCGCTCGCGAGGAAGGCGACGACATCAAAACCGGCGCTCATTAAATCAGTCAAGACGGCTCCTTTCACAGAATATCTGCTTAGGAGAGTGTTCGATAGGGGTTTGCCCCTCTCCGAAAAGGCTCAGAGATGCCCCATTCCAGGCACACTCTTTCTCAGCCTGCCTGTAGTTTAGACGGCGGGCGGAGCCTATGTACGGTCAATCTAGCTCATCCCTTGCTCACTTCCGCCAGATGCGTGGCAGCCCAGCGCCTTTGGGAAGGGCACGGCGGCTGAGAGCCGCTGAGGGACTGCTCCAGGAATTTTTCAGATACGAGGTGGGGCCGACTGAATTTCGTCCCTGCTTTTCCACGCGGGCGCCGCGGTCCGCCTGTGCCTCGAAGACTAAAATTCAGGTAGACCATGCCTGAATTTACCCACCTCCATCTGCATACCGACTATTCGCTTCTCGACGGCGCCTGCGACGTGGAGAAGCTGGTGGACCGCGTGACCGACCTCGACCAGAAGGCCGTTGCCATCACCGACCATGGCAACATTTACGGCGCGGTGCATTTTTTCGAGGCGGCCAAAAAGAAAGGCGTCAAGCCGATTCTCGGTTGCGAGCTGTACGTCTGCAAAAAGGATGATCATCGCGCCGACCCGCACGGCGACGACTACAACCACCTGCTGGTGCTGGCCGAAAACGAAGAAGGCTACCGCAACCTCGTCCGCATTACGTCCGAGGCTTCGCTGCACGGCTTCTATCGCAAGCCGCGCGTCAGCAAAAAATATCTGGCGGAACACGCGGCGGGGCTCATCGGTCTTTCCGGCTGCCTCGCGGGCGAGCTTTGCGAAAACCTGATGGCCGGCCACTATGACGCGGCGCGCACCACTGCGGGGCAGTATCAGGACATCTTCGGGCGAGGTAATTTCTTTCTTGAAATTCAGGACCAGGGCCTCGAGCTGGAGAAAAAAATCCACGCCGACCTCTTCCGTCTGGAAAAGGAACTGGACATTCCGCTGGTCGCCACCAACGACAGCCATTATCTCTGCGAAGACGATTCCCACGCCCATGAGGTCCTGCTCTGCGTGCAGACCGCGGGCTCCATACACGACCCCAAGCGCTTCAAGTTCGACTCCGACCAGTTCTACGTCAAGTCGGCTGAGGAAATGGAGCGGCTCTTCGCGCACGCTCCTGAAGTCGTGAGCCGCACCATGCAGTTCGCCGAGCGCTGCTCGCTCAAGCTCAACAAGGTTGAGAATCCTTTCCCGGAATTCGCCGTTCCCGAAGGCCACACCATCGACAGCTACTTCGAGCAGGTTTGCCGACAGGGCCTGAAGAAGCGGCTGGAAACAGCGGTGCGGCAACTGGAACTGCGGGGTGTGCAGCGGTCACAGCCGCATGAGTATGAGTCGCGGCTGAATTTTGAAATCGGCATCATCAAGCAGATGAAGTACTCAGGATATTTCCTGATCGTGTGGGACTTCATCAAATATGCGCGAGACCACGGAATTCCCGTGGGGCCGGGGCGCGGGTCGGCAACGGGATCACTCGTCGCGTATGCCATGGAGATCACCAACATCGATCCCATGCAAAATGTGCTTCTGTTCGAGCGCTTCCTGAATCCGGAGCGCGTGACCATGCCCGATATTGACGTGGACTTTTGCCAGAACCGGCGCGGCGAGGTCATCGACTATGTGACCCGCAAGTACGGGCGTGAGCAGGTGGCGCAGATCATCACCTTCAACACCATGGCGGCGAAGGCGGCGATCAAGGACGTGGGGCGCGCCATGGACATGCCCTACGGCGACGTGGACCGCATCGCGAAACTGGTTCCGGCCACCATTGGAGTCACCATCGAGCGCGCGCTCCAGGATTCGCCCGATCTGCTCAAAGCGTATGAGGGAGACAAGCAGATACGCGAGCTGATCGACACGGCGCGCAAGCTGGAGGGACTGGTGCGCGGAGCGGGCGTGCATGCGTCGGCGGTGGTGATCGCCCCGCGTCCGCTCACCGAGCTGGTGCCGCTCAACAGGACGAAGAACGACGAAGTCGTGACCTCCTACGACATGAAGGCCGTCGAGAAAATGGGCCTGCTCAAGATGGACTTCCTGGGCCTGGCCACGCTGACCGTCATCACCGATTGCGTGAGGCTCATCGAGCAGACACGCGGTGAAAAGCTGGACATCGACATGATCCCGCTGGACGATCCTGAAACTTTCCGGCGAGTCTTTCACACGGCGATGACTTCGGGGGTTTTCCAGTTTGAATCGGGCGGGATGCGCGACGTTCTGCGCCGGTACAAGCCGGACACGGTGGAGGAACTGACGGCCCTGAACGCGCTCTACCGGCCCGGCCCCATGGACATGATCGACGATTTCGTCGAGCGCAAGTGGGGACGGCGGAAGGTGGAATTTCTGCTGCCGGAACTTGAGGGGATACTGAAAGACTCGCTGGGCGTGATCGTCTATCAGGAGCAGGTCATGCGCATCGCCAACGTGCTGGCGAGCTACAGCCTGGGCGAGGCCGATCTGCTGCGCCGCGCCATGGGGAAGAAGAACGCCGAGGCCATGGCCGAGCAGCGGGAACGGTTCCTGAGAGGCGCGGCGGCGCTGGGGCATCCCAAGGCCGCGGTCGACGAGATTTTCGATCAGATGGCGAAGTTTTCCGGGTACGGCTTCAACAAGTCGCACTCGGCGGCCTATGCGCTGCTGGCCTATCAAACCGCGTATCTCAAAACGCATTATCCCGTCGAGTTCATGGCCGCGCTGCTCACGTCGGAAATTTCCAAGCCGGAGAACGTCGTCAAGTACATCAAGGAATGCCGCGAGCTGGAGATTCCCGTCGAGCCTCCCGATGTGCTGTTCAGCGACGCGGATTTCACGCCCCACGGCAAGGCGATTCGCTTTGGACTCACGGCGATTAAAAACGTCGGGCGCAACGCCATTGATTCGATTCTCTCCGCGCGCGCCGAGCTCGCGGCGGAAGGGAAGACCTTCGCCTCCTACTGGGAATTCTGCGAAAAAATTGATCTGCGCCTGATGAACAAGCGCGTGCTCGAATCGCTCATCAAGGCCGGCGCGCTCGACTCCTTCGGACGCCGCTCGCAACTGATGGCCGCGACCGACAAGGCCATCGAGCGCGCGCAAAAATCGCAGCGCGACGACGCGGCGGGGCAGGGCGGCCTCTTCGGAATCTTCGACGGCGAGATCGCCGCCGCCCGCGCCGACGAGTTGCCCAACGTTCCTGACTGGGATGAAAATCTCCGCCTGCAATCGGAAAAAGAGGTCCTGGGATTCTTCGTCTCCGGCCATCCTCTCGACAAGTATGCGGAGAAGCTCCGCAACCTGCCCGGCGTGGTGGACACCGCGACGGCTCTGGAAATGAAGCCCGCTCCTTCGAATGGACGCCGTGGACAAGCGCCGGAAAATGAAGTCGCAATTGCCGGCGTGATCGTAGAGCTGAAAGTTGCGAAGTCCAAGCGTTCGGGCGAGCTTTACGCGCAGGCCTCGCTCGAAGATACAGTTGGCAAAATCGAGCTCATCTGCTTTCCAAAAGATTACGAGCGGCAGGCGCAGAACCTGAAGATCGAAGTGCCGGTGCTGGTGCGCGGTCAGTTGCGCGCCGAGGAAGACGCCGCTCCCAAGCTCGCCGTTTCCTCAATCGCCGCTCTGGAAGACGTGAAGGTGAAGCTCCCGCAAAACGTTCGCATTCGCGTGCCGCTCGCGCGCGTGAGCGAGGCCGCGCTGGTCGAGTTGAAGGACATCATTGCCGCGGCGCCCGGTCCGGCCAAGCTGATGCTGAACCTGGAGCAGGCGGGCGAATTCTGCGTAGTGCTGGAGCCGGCGGCGATGAAGCTCACCGCCGACCGCGCCTTCATCGACCGCGCGGAAGCGCTGCTGGGTCGCGGCATGGTGCAGGCCCTCGACTAATCATGTCGCTTGGGCTCAGCATCGCCGCGTGGGTCCTGGCCCTGCTGTGGAGCGCCGTCGTTCTCATCGCGCTGCGAAAACTGCCGGAAGTTCCCGATGTGCGCGATGCGAAATACGCGGTCCCCATCGCATCCCCGCCGCTGATCTCCGTCATCGTTCCGGCGCGCAATGAGGCGGCGGATATTGAAGCCACTCTGCGCTCGCTGCTCGCGGTCGAAGGCGTGCGGCTGGAGATCATTGCCGTGAACGACCGCTCCACGGACGCGACCGGAGCAATCATGGACCGCGTGGCGGCGGAAACTCTTCCGCCGGGAAAAACCCTCATCGTGGTGCACGTCACTGAACTCCCGGAAGGCTGGATGGGCAAGACCCACGCCATGGCCGCCGCTGCTGCGCGCGCCGCCGCGCCCTGGCTGCTGTTTACCGACGGCGATGTTTTGTTTGCACCGGACTCGCTGCTTCGCGCCATGAACTTCGTGGAAACTGAACGCGCCGATCATGTGATCGTTTTCCCTACGCTCATCCTGCATGGCTTCGGAGAGCGCATGATGCTTGGCTTTTTCCACGCCTCCTCCGCGCTTTTATCGCGCTTCTGGAGGATCCCGCTCGCAAACGCGAAAGAGTCGGTCGGCGTCGGCGCGTTCAATCTGATTCGCGCGGAGGTTTACCGCGGCATCGGCGGCTTCGAGGCGCTGCGCATGGAAGTGCTCGAAGACCTGCGCCTCGGTGTTGAAGTCAAGCGCCGCGGCTACCGTCAGCGCGTGGCGTTTGGACGCGACCTGGTGCGGGTCCGCTGGGTGGTGGGCGCCGCCGGAGTCGTTCGCAACATCACCAAAAATGTTTTTGCCGCGTTCCGCTTTCGCATCTGGCTTACACTGGCGGCGTGCGCGGCGCTGGCGGTGTTGTGCCTGGGGCCTTTTGCCGCGCTGGCAGGGAACGGGTGGACGCGCGCGTCCGGCCTCCTGGTGCTGCTGATGGTGTTCCTGCTCTATCGCTATTACCGGCGATATACAGGCATCTCGGCGTGGTATGCGCTCACGTCTCCTTTCGCCGCATGCCTCACGCTCTATGCGATTGTGCGCTCCATGCTCCTCACGCTGCTGCGCGGCGGAGTCGTCTGGCGCGGCACCCTCTATCCGCTCGCGGAATTGCGAAAAAAGTCCGGCCCCCTGCGCTGAGCTATCGTACTTCGGCCGCAATCTTCCGCAAGTCCGGCAGCACATCGCCGAGCGCAATCGCCCTTGCATCCCGCGTGCCCAGCGCGAAATAAAGATCACGATAATGCCGGAAGAGCCGGTTGTAAACCGCCACGGCATTTCGATCCGGCGAATAGGTTGTGAACGGCAGGCACATCGCGTCCTGCGCCGCTTCAACGGAGGGATACGCCTTCGCCGCCAGCAGCGCGAAAATTCCGGAGCCGAGACTGGTGGGAACTCCGTCCGGCACCAGCACCGGCTTGCCCAGCACGTTCGCGTAAATCTGGTTCAGCGTTTTGTTGTTCTGCGGAATGCCTCCCGCGTTGATGACACGCTCGACGGGGACGCCGTGCTCGCCCATGCGCTCCAGAATGATGCGCGTGTGAAACGCTGTGCCTTCAATGGCGGCAAACAGTTCGTCCTGCGCCGTGTGAATCAGGTTCCAGCCCAGCGTCACGCCGCCCAGCTCGGAGTTGACCAGCACGGTGCGGTCGCCGTTGTCCCAGCTCAGGCGCAGCAGCCCCGTTTGCCCCGCGCGGTACTCTTCCAGCCCCTGCGACAGCGCGGACACGTTAGTCCCGGCCCGTCGCGCAATGGCTTCAAAAATATCGCCGGTGGCGGAGAGACCGGCCTCGACGCCCGTGTACTGCGGATGCACGCTGCCGGGCACGACGCCGCACACTCCGGGAACCAGAGTGGTCTTCTTCTCCATCGCGATGATGCAGGTCGAGGTCCCGACCACGTTCACCACATCGCCCTCGCGGCAACCCGCGCCAATCGCGTCCCAGTGCGCGTCAAACGCGCCAACCGGAATCGGAATTCCGGCGCGCAGGCCGAGCGCTTCTGCCCACTTCGGCGCGAGATGTCCGGCGATGTGGTCGGAGGTCAGGTATTCGCCGTCAAAGCGCGCGCGAATTCCATCGAACAAAGGATCGAGCTTTGAAAAAAATTCCTGCGGCGGCATCCCGCCCCATCGCGGATTCCACAACCACTTGTGGCCCATGGCGCAAACGCTGCGCTTTGCCTGCCGCGCGTCCGTGACGCCGGAGAGCGTGGCCGCAACCATGTCGCAATGCTCAAACGCCGTAGCGAATCGCTCGCGCTTTTCCGGATTATGCCGCAGCCAGTGCAGCAGCTTCGCGAAACCCCACTCGTGCGAGTAGACGCCGCCGCACCACTCGATGGCCTCAAGGTTTTCCGCGTGGGCAAGCGCGGTGATTTCCTGTGCCTCATTTTTGGCGCGATGATCGCACCACAGGTAATAATCATCCAGCGGCTCAAGCTTTGCATCCACGGGGACGACGCTCGATCCCGTGGTGTCGAGCGCGATGGCCTCCACCCGAGCGCCGTCGATTTCCGCTTCGTCGATGGCCTTGCGTGTGGCCGCCGCCAGGGCGTTCATCTGGTCGGCGTGCGATTGTGTCGCGTAGTCCGGGTCGTCGCGTTTGCGCTTCAGCGGATACTCGGCGGAAGCCGTGCTGAGGCGTCCGCGCTCGCTGTCAAGCAGCGTGACGCGCACACTGAGGGTTCCAAAATCCACGCCTGCGACGATAGCCAATTGGGATGCTCCTGAGGATGAATTGGTGCGAGAAAACGTTTCATCCAGACTACCGCAAAAAAGAGCCGCCTCGGCAGCCCTTTTCTGTCTCGTCTCACAAGGCGCTACGCTTCCGGCTCGTGGTGATACATCTCCCAACCCAGATATCGCGACGCCGCCTCATACACCGGGTTCGCCGTCTGCGAGAAGTTCGCCGCCACGTGATGCTCGAACCCCGTCTCGCAGATGTAGCGCAGCAGCTTCTGCATCTTCGGAATCCGCACCACGCCCGCGCCGCCGAATGTTTCCAGCGGATCCTTCGTGAACTCGCCCTCGCCGACGTAGCCCCGAATTTTGCCCGTGAACTCGTCCGTCGAGAATCGTGCGTAGGACATCGCTCCCGCCTTCACGCGGCCCACAACTGTGCCGAAAGTATTTTCCTTCCCAACGGTCCCGGCGATGATCTCCTGGTAGTCCATGACCACGTCGGTGAAGAAGTGTTTGGGCAGGTTGGAACAGTGGAAGCAGACGGCCTTGTCGGGGTCGTCGCCGTAGTTGTTGTTCCAGTCCAGCAGCGCGCTGGGAGTCTGGCTGGCGAGCGCGAGCGCGTGCATGGAGACGGCGCCCATGACATCGGTTTCGCAGGCCGAGGGCAGCAGTTGCTCGCTCCTCATGCTCATCAGGGTGCAGGGGACGACGCCGAAGAACTGCTGGAGGGCGGTCCAGCACTGGACGGCGGTGATGGTGGTCTGCGTCTCGCGCGTGAAGGCGTCGAGGACGGCGCCGAGCTTGGCCATTTTGAGCAGCGAGGCTTCGGGCACGTGGCGGGTTTGGACATAGCCGCGAATGGAGGCGAGCGTCTGCTGGACGGCGTCGTCGGTATCCTTCAATTTGTTGATGCGGCCGAGCACTTCGGAGAGGTCGATGGTGACAACGGAGATGCCCGACCGCTCGAGCAGCTTTTCACTGTAGCGCACCGTATTGAAGGCCTGCGGGCGCGCGCCGAAGGCGCAGATGCGGAGGTTACGGAAGCCATCGACAACGCGGCAGACGGCCGAGAACCATTCGAGGTCTTTGCGGAACGCATCTGAATCCGGCCGCACCGTGTGCAGCTTCGTAATCGAGTAGGGAATTCCGTACTGCATCAGGTTGTTGCACGCCGACATTTTGCCGCAGAAGCTGTCGCGCCGATGCGAAATTTTCATCGTGTCTTTGTGGTCCGGCGTGGCCTGCACCAGCACCGGCACCTGGAGCGTGGAGTAGCGAATCGCGTCCGCGATGCCGCGCTCGTCTCCAAAATTCGGCAGTGTCACCAGAATGCCGTCGATCTCGTCGCGATGCTTGCGGAAGAGGTCGCCGCAGCGGCGTGCCTCCTCGTGCGTCTCCACCGCGCCGTACTTCGACTCCTCCGGGCTCAGCGCCACGACGTTGATCCCGGCCTTTGCCAACACGCCGAGCATCTCGTCACGGCCTTCCTTGGCCAGATGGTCAGGAAAAAATCCACGATTGCCTACAATCAATCCGAACGTCAGTTGCTTTTTCATTTTTCTGTTTTCATTTCTCCAAAAATTTCAAGTTGGTTATCTTTTGTGGGGCCAGAATCGAATGGTATAGATGAGCCCGGCTACGCCCATCATGGCTCCCCACCAGATGGAAGCGTGCAGGTGGTTGAGCACGGGCGGGTGCGCGAGCGGATGGAAGAATTCGTAAATTCCGGCCGCGGCAATGAGGATACCGTAGAGGAGAAACAGCACGCCGCTGAAAAACCAGATCGAAATTTCGCGCATAGATCCGCTCCGTTTACCAGAAATAGATGTTGATGAGGATAAATACGGTGCCAATCACCCCGGCCCAGACAATCGGCTTCTGATACCAGTGGTCGTCGTGCTCCTCGGGAATCTCCGTCGCGCCGTAGACCAGTCCCGCCAGTTCCGCTTCCGGCCGCGGTTGGGTGGCGTAGCTCACAACCACCGTGACGATCACGCAAACCAGCCACGACCACAGCGCGCGGTAAAGATCCTGCGCCATGGCTTTGGCGTCGGCCGACAGCGCGACGTAGCGCAGCGCTTGCGGACTGACCCTCACCCACTCCCACAGTCCCACCGCGGTGCAGGTGCCGGCAAGCAATCCCCAGAAGCCGCCGGCCTTGGTCGCCCTCTTCCACAGCATGCCCAGAATCACGGTGCCGAACAGCGGCGCAATGAAAAAGCTGAACAGGCTTTGCACGTAATCCATAATGCTGGCCGCGTGCTGCACAAGGTACGCAGTGCCCACGGAGATGAGCACGCCGACAAACATGCTCCAGCGGCCCATCTTGACATAGTGCTCGTCCGAAGCGTCCTTCTTGAAGAACGCTCCATAGATGTCGTAGGTCCACACGGTCGAAAACGCGCTGACGTTGCCCGCCATGCCGGACATGAATCCCGCGATCAGCGCCGTGACGCCCAGTCCCAGCAGGCCGGGCCCGCAGTATCGAACCAGCATCAGCGGCAGCACTTCGTTGTAGCTGTGCTGGCCGGTCGCCACCGCCACGGACTGCCCGACCAGGTGAAACGGCAGCACCGCAATTGCCAGCAGGCCGGGAAGAATTACGAAGAATGGGATCAGCATCTTGAAGCCCGCGCCGATAATCGGGGCCATTCGCGCCGAGCGCAGGTCTTTGGCCGATAGAACGCGCTGCACCACCAGAAAATCCGTGGTCCAGTAGCCGAAGCTGATGACCAGCCCCAGGCCGAACACAATGCCCACCCAGTTCACGCCCATCGAATTGGTGTTGAAGTGGCCCAGCCCGCTCCACAGGTGCACATACTGCGTGGTGCCGATGTTGTGAACGATCTGGTGCTTCAGGTTCCTCCAGCCGCCCACTTCCACCAGTCCCAGAATCGGCACCAGCAGCGCGCCCGCCCAGATCAAAAGAAATTGCAGAACCTCATTGAAGATGGCCGATCGCAGCCCGCCCAGAATCACATACAGCGCGACCGTCGCTGTCGAGAGCCAGATGCTGAAATTGAGGCTCCAGCCGAGTACGACCTTCATCACCAGCGCCATGGCGTACATATTGATGCCGCTCATCAGCACCGTCATAAACGCGAAGCTGATGCCGGAGAGCGCCCTCGTGCCTTTGCCATAGCGAAGGTTCAGGTATCCTGGGACGGAATTCACCTTGGTGATGTAGTAGAACGGCATCATGATGATGCCGAGGAAGAGCATCGCCGGAATCGCGCCGATCCAGTACCAATGCGCGGCCAGAATGCCGTACTGATACGCCGAGCCCGCCCAGCCCATCAACTCCAGCGAGCCCAGGTTCGCCGAGACAAAGCTGAGGCCGGCGATCCACGCCGTCATCTCCCGACCCGCCATGAAGAAGTCTTCGCTGGTGTTGGTCACGCCTTTCAGGTAAAAGCCGATGTAGATGACGATGGCGAAGTAAATCACGATCACCGCGATATCCACCGGTGTCAGGCGGACGAGTCGCGACGGTACGGTGGCGGCGAAGGCGGCGACAAGCGTGAGTGGTTGCATCAATCCGGAATCCTCAAAAGTATGCGATCAAGCCGAAGGCGCATTGCTGTACGAAGGCTACGCGCTTTACAGGCTGCGGAAAAACTCGGTTTTGTATCAGGGCACGGCTTCAGCCCGTCCGCAGCTTGTTTCGCCCCTACATCACTCCTCAAAAGCAGACAGGGCTTTCGCCCCTGAGGAGAGAGACCTTCCAACCGGAACGTCATGGGCGCGGGAACAACGTTCATCTTTCCTGTCCATACGTGGCCTTCGCCCCGTGTTTACGGAAGTAGTGGCGGTCGAGCAGCGCCTGCGATACGCCTTCGCAGGCCGCGTTCAGCGTGGCGGTCATGTAGCCCATGCGCGCAATCGCCTCCAGCACCACCGCGTTGTGCGCCGCATCCATCGGCGTTTTCCCCCACACAAACGGAGCGTGCCCCCGCACCAGAACGCCGGGGACCGCCGCGGGATCAAGATTGCCGAATCGCCGTGTGATGGCCACGCCGGTGTTCAGAACGTAATCCCCGCCGATCTCCTCGTCCGTGAGTTCTTCCGTCACCGGCACCGGTCCGTAGAAGTAATCCGCGTGCGTTGTTCCGTAGGCCGGAATCTCCCGCCCCGCCTGTGCCCACGCCGTCGCGTATTCGGAGTGGGTATGCACCACGCCGCCGATGGAAGGGAACTCGCGGTAAAGATGAAGGTGCGTCGCCAGGTCGGACGAGGGCCGCAGCGAGCCTTCCACAATCTTTCCGTCGAGGTCCGTGACCACCAGGTCGGAGGGCTTCATGGTCTCGTACGGCACGCCGCTCGGCTTGATAGCGACCAGCCCCGCCTGGCGGTCGATGCCGCTGGCGTTGCCGAAGGTGTACAGCACAAGTCCGCGGCGGACGATCTCAAGATTCGCCTCAAGGACTTCAGTTCGTAAAGTTTCAAGCACGGTTTCGGTCTCAATATTCCTGAATTAGCAGTGTGCCACATCGCTAAAACGATTTACCATCTTTTATGGGGCAAACGTTTACTGGAACTTTGAAGGTATGCGCTTTACACTGAGCAAGTCAAGAGAAAGGCGGGCCCTGGTGCCTGAGAAAAAAGTTCCCCTGTCCCCCAAAAAACAGAAGCGTCGCCTCGACATCCGCGATGTCGCCAAACACGCCCGCGTCTCCATTGCCACCGTCTCGCGCACCATCAATCGCGTCCCCACCGTGGACAAGCAGCTCGCCGACCGCGTATGGGAATCCATTAACGCCCTCAATTATTTTCCCAACACCCAGGCCCGCTCGCTGGTTTCCGGACGCAGCCGCCTCTTCGGCCTGCTCATTTCCGAAATCACCAATCCCTTTTTCCCCGAGCTGATTCAGGGCTTCGAGGACATCGCCGTCAGCAACGGCTACGAAATCCTCATCGGCTCCACCAACTACGATCTGGGCCGCATGGACACCTGCATTCGCCGCATGCTGGAGCGTAATGTGGAGGGCGTTGCCGTCATGACCTTCGGCATCGAGCAGCCGCTCCTCGACGAGCTGGCCTCGCGCGACGTGCCCATGGTTTTCGTGGACATCGCCCCTCCCGTGCCGCTGGTCCGCTCTCTGCTGGTGGATTATCGCAAGGGCATTCGCGAGGGCGTGCAGCATCTGGCGGCGCTCGGCCACCGCGACTTCAGTTTTATCAGCGGCCCCTTGAAGCAGCGCTCCTCGCAGCTGCGCAAGGAAGCGTTCCTGCAATCACTGGAAGAGGTAGGCGTGGCGCCCGATTCCGAATGGCTCATCGAGGGCGATCACACGCTCGAAGGCGGAATGGCGGCCATGGAAAAAGTGCTGCGCGGCCCGGAGCTGCCCACCGCCGTCATGTGCTCCAACGACATGACGGCCATCGGCGCTCTGCGCGTGCTGGCGCGCGCCGGCATGAAGGTTC
>JBAUHD010000038.1:0-8959 GCA_049680085.1 Acidobacteriaceae bacterium | reverse complement strand
GGGCTCAGGGCTCAGGGCTCAGGGCTCAGGGCTCAGGGCTCAGGAGTTCGACGAAGATTTATGGCATTGGGTTGTCTTCTGAACGCTGATCGCTGAACGCTGTACCCTGTCTATCGCTGTACCCTGTCTTTATGGTTCTTGAGACGTTTGCGGTGGGAGTGTTGCGGTGCAACTGCACGCTGTTGGGCGATGAGGCGACGGGCGAGGCGATGGTCATTGATCCGGGCGATAACGTCGCGTACATACTGGAGCGGCTGGTCGCGCACAAGCTCACGCTGAAGCAGATTGTGGTCACTCACGCTCATATCGATCATGTGGGCGGGGCGCTGGGGCTGAAACGGGCTACGGGCGCTCCGGTTCTGCTGAATGAAAACGATCTGCCGCTGCTGGAAATGATGGACGTGCAGGCGGGCTGGCTGGGGATCGCGCCGCCCGAGGTTGCGGCTCCGGATGAGAATGCGCGCGAAGGCATGATGGTGGGCGTTGGCAAGCACAAGGCCGAGGTGCTGCACACGCCGGGGCATACGCAGGGGAGCATCAGCCTGTACTTTGCGGCGGAGAAATTGTTGTTTGCGGGTGACACGCTTTTTGCCGGGTCCATCGGCAGGACCGACCTGCCGGGCGGCGACCGCAGGCAGCTTCTGCTGTCCATCCACGACAAGCTGATGTCGCTGCCGGATGAGACGCGGGTGATTCCGGGACACGAAGCGGAGACGACGATTGGGGCGGAGCGGGATAGCAATCCGTGGTTTGTGGGCTGGGAGTAGGAAGGGACCAGAAACCAGGAACCAGGAGAAACTTACCGTCCGAACAGAAATTACAAAGAATGCTTCTTACAGATAAACTTCTCAAGTTGAGCCGGTTCACAAAGCTTTGCATTATGACCGTCGCTGGACTTTGCCTCGTCGTTCCGCTGATGATGTGCGGTCATGGGCGGCTCGGGGCCATCGTCTTCCTGCTCTGGATCCTCGTTGAAGTCGTGATTTATCTGAAAATGAAACCCGTCCCGGCGGATTTTGCACGTGCCAGAAAGCTGGGGCAAGCCAGAACCGCCAGGAGTTTCCGGAGGACAGGCTACCTCTATGTTGCTGGTCTCATTATTGCTCTCTGCACAACGGATTACAGACACATTCTATGGGGTCCAACGTTGATCGGGGTGGCCGTCTGCGGTGGCTTGATTTGGTTTTTGTTCCGTTCAGCTCGACGGACAAAGAACATGCCCCCTGAAGAATGGGAGCGACGCGTGGGCAAATGAATTGCTTCAGTGGACGGGCAGGATGAACATCCTGCCGGCTTGCTGTTTGTGCGCCAGCCGGATGATGTGCGGTGTGATGACGATGACCAGATCGGAGAAGTCGGTCTGGGCCTGCTTGTTGGTGGCGGACTGGAAGCCGGGGAGTTCGGAGAGGCCGGGGACTCCGCTGACCGCTTGCGACTGCTGTTTGCTGAGGTTGCTGACGACGAGGGCGCTGGCTCCCTGACGGAGCGTGGTGATGGTGGCGAAGTCCTGGCTGCTGAGGATGGGGATGTCGTTGAGGCTGGTGCCCTGAAGAGAAGTGATTTTAAGGTCGAGGTTGAGGGTGACGTCGCGATTTTTCTGGATGTAGGGCTTGACCTTGAGGGTGAGGCCGAGGTCCTCGTATTGCACCTGGGGGATGGTCTGGCTCAGTCCTGATTCGAGAGCTGCGGGGTTGATGCCAAGCGCGGCGAGTTGGCTGGAGAGCCCGGCGCTGGAGAGGCCGGGGATGCTGAGACTGCTGCCTCCGAAATTGGAGTAGCTGGAGGTGATGATGGGGTAACGCTCGCCGGCCTTGATGGTGGACTCCTGCTTGTCCTGCAGCCGCATGGTGATGTGGTCGATGACGTGGGACTCGGAGGAGTTGAGGGCGAGGTTGCCGGTGACGCCGCTGGTGGCGAGGCCGGTGAGGGTGAGTCCTCCGCCGAAGTAGGCGAAGGGCTGGGAGAGGATGGACGAGCCGCTGATTTGCCCGGTGGCGAGCAGGGCGAGGGCGATGGCTCCGAGGTCGCCGGGGCGGGCGAGGCCGGAGGCGATGATCTGCTGGACGAGCGCCTGGTTCTGCGAGATGACGCTGTTGAGCTCCGATGGAATGTTGAAGACGGTGGTCTGCTGCGGGAGCTGCACGCCGATGTTGAGGGTCCTGGTTTTGGCGATGTCGTAGAGGCGGACCTCAAGCTGAATGATGCTGTGCCCGTCGAGCATTTCGGAGAGGGTTCCGTTGAGCGCGGCGAGCTCAGGCTGGGGAGCGCGCACGGCGAGCGTGGAGTGCGAAGCGGAGACGGTGGCCTTATGCGCGCCGAAAACATTGCGCGCGATGAGGCCCATGTCGGTGATTTCAGCGGTGTCGAGGCCGGGGAAGTAGACCGTCTCATAAGCGAGGCGCTGGAATCTGGCGCGGTTCTCTCGATTATCTTCGGCGACGAGGACGCGCTTGGGGTCGAGCGGAACGAAGAAGGTGTTGGTCAGCAGGCGGGCCATGCGCGCGGCTTCGTCGAAGGTCACGTTGTCCACATCCATGCGGACAACGGTGTTGCTTACGGAACTGTCGAGAGTCGCGGTGATGCCGTAGGCGCTGAGCACCTGGCGCAGCAGCGTGCTGGAGTTGGCGCGCAGATGGAAGCTGTGCGTGGCGGGGCCGGGCGCAAGCGTGACGGGCGGACCGTAGGATTCGTCCTGGGGATGCAGATTGACGGAGTTGGGCGCGGAGTCGGCGGCGATTTCGTCGATGTGCTGCGCGATCATGGGATTTTTGGGATCGAGCTGGTAGGCGAGGAGGAGATCGGCACGAGCCTGGGCGGAGCGGCCGAGGAGGCGGGCCTTGCCGGCGGCCTGGATGAGCGCGGTGGCGTGATGGCTGACGATGAGATCGCGCGCGGCCCGGTATTGCGGGTTCGCGGGCTCGAGCGCGGCGGCCTGGGTGAAGTCGGTTTCGGCAGCGGAGTAATTTTTGTTTTCGAGGGCCTTCGCGCCGGCGAGGTAGAGCTTGCGGGCGTTGTCCGCGTCGCTTGCGGCGGAGGATTTGCCGGCGTGCGCGCAGGGCGGGAACGCGGCGGCGATGGCCACAAGAAATACGAGCGCGAGAGGGAGGCGGTGATTCATGAGGCCTCGGTGGATTCGAGCAGCGTGAGCAGGTTGTGGGCGCAGGCTTCGGGGTCGTGCTCCATGAGCTGGTCAAAGGTATAGTTGCCGGTGGCTACGGCGAGGACGGGCAGATGATTGGCGCGGGCGGCGGCGATGTCGGAGGGCGTGTCGCCGATGACGCAGACGGAGGCGGAGGGACCGGCAAGGGCGCGGGCCTGTTCGGCGGCGAGCGCGATCATGTCGGCGCGGGCCATGCAGCGGTCGCTGAAGCCTCCAAAGGCAAACCAGGAGCGGAGGCCGAGGAATTCAATCTTGAGCCAGCCAATGGATTCGAGATTGCCGGTGGCGAGGCCGAGGGTCGCGCCCTTGTCGTGGAGATGCCGGAGAACCTGATCGACGCCGGGCATTTTATCGATTTTGAAATCAGAGCGGCGGGCGGCCACGTCATCGCGCATCCGCTGGAGGATGTCTTCCATGCGGGGCCGCCAGTGGGTTTCGTCGAGTTGCGCGAGATGGAAAGCGTCGCGGAGGATGCCGGGATCGGTGTTGCCGCTGAGGACGACGCCGTCGAGGGTGAAGTCGCGGCCCATGACGGCGCGCGCGCTGGAGAGGAAGGCTTCGATGTGGATGCGGTCGCGGCAACGGAGCAGCGTGCCGTCAATGTCGAAAAGATACGCCTGGTGCGCGTCCCAGCGGAAGCCGTTCTGCTGAAAGACGCATGGTTGGGTCGGTATGAATGCCACTCGCGTGTGTGCCCTCTGTTCAGGATAAAGCAGGGCGCGGCGCGTGGTCCCTCAGGGGCTAAAGCCCGATTGAAAAGGACGCCTGGATGGACGGGCTGAAGCCCGTCCCCTTCAAAATCCAATTCAATGTTTCAGTATTCAGCGCGCGGCCTGTCTTACTTCAAACACAGGACGTTCGGGACGGCTGGGACGCTTGAGGCCACGGCGAATTTGCGCGGGATCAATCTGAAGCTCGGCGATGGCGCGGCTTAGCGTGTTGCGGTGCATGCCCAGCTCCTTGGCGGCTTTGCACTGGTTTCCACGATGGTGGGCGAGGACCTCGATGAGGTAGCGTTTTTTGAATTCGCGCACGGCTTCGTCGTAGGTAATGCCTCCGTCGCGCATCTGGGTCACAAGGCTGTCCAGCTCACGTCTCAATTCAATCCTCTTTCTTATGCGCGGGTTGATCCCGCTTTTGATTCTGTCCAATTCAGGGCGGAGGGTTTGAGCCACCGCGGGCCGGAGTTGCGGAGGTTGCCGACTCCCTCACGAATGCGCTGCTGGAGGTCCCGGGGAGCCGTAATGGAGATGCTGTGCGCGGCGGAGAGGAAACCGGGCGCGAGGCGCGAGTTGCGGAACCATGAGGCGCGCGGAAAAAACGCCGCAATGACGATGACGGCGATGGTCACCAGGACACAGCCCTTGACGACTCCAAAGAGCGCGCCAAAGAGACGGTCCAGCCATCCCAGCCCGATTGAACGCACCGACCATCGAATCACCCTCCCCAGAATACCGGCCAGGAGCATGACTCCCAGCACGATCAGAAGAAACGACAGCGCCTCGGCTGCGGGCCGCGAGTGAATCCAGTGAGTGATCCACGGCAGCAGCCTCTGGTAGTTCCAGCTCGCCAGAACGAGGCCGATGAGGGCGCCGGCCAGCGAGAAGACTTCCAGAAAGAACCCATTTTTTGCGGCGGTCAGCACCGAGACCAGCAGGACAATGAGGATCAGCCAGTCGATAAGCGCCATCCGTGTTCCTACAACGACAGAGAGGTTCCGGTGAGTAGACGGAAAGCCTCAAGATATTTTTCCTGGGTGCGCGAGACTACCTGGGGGGGCAGTGCGGGAGCGGGAGCCTGCTTGTTCCAGCGAATACTCTCAAGATAGTCGCGGACGAACTGTTTGTCGAACGAAAGTTGCGGGCCGCCGGGAGCGTAGGCGTCGCGCGGCCAGAAGCGCGAGGAGTCGGGCGTGAGCACCTCGTCGGCGAGGATGATGCCCTCGGCGGCGGAACCGAATTCAAACTTGGTATCGGCCAGGATGAGGCCACGCCGCTCGGCGTATTCCGAAGCCTTTTTGTAGATGGCGAGCGTGAGGCCGCGGAGGCGGTCCGCGGAGTGAGAGCCGATGCGGGCGATCATCTCGTCGAAGGAGATGTTGATGTCGTGCTCGCCATCGAGGCTTTTGCTGGCCGGGGTGAAAATGGGCTCGGGCAGCTTGTCCGATTCGCGCAGACCGGCGGGCAGGCGGATGCCGCAAACCGCGCCGGTAGCCTGGTAGTCTTTCCATCCTGAGCCGGAGAGATAACCGCGCACCACACACTCCACCGGAAACATTTGCGCGCGCTTGACGAGCATGGAGCGGCCATCAAGCTCATCGCGATATTCGGCGAGCTCGCGGGGGAATTTGTCTACGTCAGCGGTGATGAGGTGGTTCGGGACAACATCCTCGAGGAAGTTGAACCAGAAGAGAGAAAGCTGGGTGAGAACTTTGCCTTTGCCGGGAATACCGGTGGCGAGCACATGATCGAACGCGGAAATGCGGTCGGTGGCGACCAAGAGCAGGGCGTCTCCGACGGAGTAGAGGTCGCGGACCTTGCCACGGGCGTAAAGGGTGAGCGGGGCGAGTTCGGTTTCAATGAGAGCGGGCAAGGCGGGCCTTCACAGAATGGGACTGAACTCCGATTCTGAATTCATCGGCGGGGTTTGTCAAACGGGGACTGGCGCGGTCGAGCATATTCGTTGGCGACAAAGTTTCGGCGCGGGCACCACCGATCATTTCCTGCTATTCAGGATGGAAGCAATCAATTGGGGAGATCGGCGACCGTGAAAAATTGCCAGGACCCACACACGGGGCTTTTGCCGGGCGCATAAGCAATAAGGTATTCGTAAACAACGTGAAAGCGCAGCGAGCGAGGTGATAAATCGGGGCGCAGATGCCCCGCATTTGGAAATCGTGAAATCATCCGCAACGCATCTTCTATCGTCGACGCGACCCGGTGTGCCGCATCAGGGCTGTCACTGGCAATCCATCCCAGAAGATCGTCAAGATCGATAATCGCTTCCGGATGAAGCTCGTATCCGGTCATGCGGTGCGAGTGCGCCGTGCTTCGATTCTCTGCCTGAGATAAGCGAACGCCTCTTCACCATCCACAAGCTTCACTCTTCCGCTCTCGATGTCGTCGTAGCGGGAGTCGAGCATCTCGCGAACCTGCGCCAATTCGCTCAGGTAGCCGGCGAGCGCGTCTTCAACCAGTTCATCCGCCGAATGGCCGGTTTCTGTCGCCCATTGGTTGATCTTCGCCTCAAGGTTCGGATTGTCGAAATGCACGTCCATATTATTCAGCGTAGGGGGGCGAACGGCGAGTGTCAAGAACTTAGAACTCGCGCGGAAAACGTCATTCCTTCTCGCTGAGCAGCGCTTTCACGGCGTCCTGGTAGGTCCAGTTGGCGGGGACGGCGGCGAAGTTGCTTTCGTCTTCCCTGGTGTCGATGACGAGGGATTTGAACATGAGGATTTTGCCGTTGAGGTTGAGGCGGAGATGGGCCTGCTCCCAGTGGTCCTGGCCCACGTCCTTCTGCTCGACGAGGATGGTCCCGCCTTTGTAGAGCTTGCCGAAGATGCCCCATCCAAAATCAACGTCAGCGACGAGGTGGACATCGAGCTTGGCCATGCGCTCTTCCTTCTGGTCGATCCAGAGCTCGCCGGACATGCCGTGCAGAACTTCAGCCTGGCGGTCGGGAGGATTGAAGCTGGGATTGGGTTTCATGCTGAGGCGGTAGCAGGGGCCGCTGGGGCCCTCGACCATGCCCTCGAACTTATAGACAAAGGCGGTGGGCAGCAGGCGGACCATTTCGTTGGCGCGATTGGCGTCGGCCTGCTCGCGCTTGCGGCGGTGCTCCTGAATGGAAGGATCGGCGAGCAGGTTTTGGAGGCGCTGGACTTCTTTGGCTTCAAGATCGGGAGGCAGCGGCTGGTCGTTGATGGCGATGAGGCGGGCCACATCGCCGTCGCGGGTTTCAATGATCTCCTTGGTGGTAACTTTGCCGTCGTCGATTTTGTGTAGCGTGAAGCGGTAAGGGTGCTGGTCGTGCGCGGCCATTTCGTTCCGCGAAGCGCGCGCGACGGCTTCTTCCGGAGTGATGTTCTGGGCGGCGGCGACGGCGGGAAGCGCGAAGGAGAACAAGAGTCCCGCGAGGGCAAATTGTTGAAGCTTTGGAATCATTCGTGCCTTTCCGGGCGTTGGAGCTTAGAGGTTTAGACGCGCCGGGTGGAGTGAAGTTGTGGCAAAGCCATGCCTGTACCAAACCCTGCCGGAGATAAAGGTGCTGACAGAGGCGTATTGAAGTTTATACAATTCCAGCATGAGTCGTACCGCATCTTCCTGCCGTGTCGTTCTAGCCGCCATGCTTGTTGTCCCGACGCTTCTGTTCGCGCAGGAGTGGGGTCGCGGGCGCAAGTATAAGCCGCCACCGCCAACCTGCACCATCACCGTGACGGTGGTGAAGGCGACCAACGGCAAGGCGGTGCAAAATGCCGCCGTGGTGTTTCATCCCATTAACGATAAGGGTAAGGACGCCGGCGGGATGGAGTTGAAGACCGACGAGAACGGCAAGGCCAAGCTGGACGTGATTCCGGTTGGCGATACGCTGCGCCTGCAGATCATTGCGCAGGGGTTCCAGACCTTCGGCAATGATTACAAGATCACGGCGGCCAGCCGGGAGATCACGGTCAAGCTGCGGCATCCGGCGCGGCAGTTTTCGATTTATCAGAAGCACACCGACGCGCAGCTAGGTGGGCCGCAGGTTGAGGAACAGCGGGCGAAGCCAAAGGCGCATGAGCCGCCGGGAACGTCGGAGTAGGGCTCAGGGAATAGGGCTCAGGGAGTAGGGCTCAGGATGGAATTTCGATTACCTTCGGAATCCTGGACGGAGCGCCGTCCCGATTCATAATTAGCGACGGGGAAGAAATGGGAAATTCCTATCGCGATTTGATTGCATGGCAGCGCGCCGTTGATCTGTCGGTGCAAATATACAAAGTCACCGCTGATTTTCCCCGCGAGGAAATCTACGGGCTTTCGTCGCAGATGCGCCGTGCCGCCGTTTCCATCGCCAGCAATATTGCGGAGGGTTATGGGCGCGCCTCCCGCCGCGAATACCGCCAGTTCCTATCGATTGCGCACGGTTCCACGCTTGAATTGCAAACCCAGCTCGCAATCGCCAAGAGACTCGGCTTTGGAATAGCCGATCTTCTCGAAAAAGCACAAAGTACATCAGAAGAAGCAGGCAAAATCATTTGGGCGATGCAGAAAAAGCTTGATACCGCATCAAGGCCGGATCAGCCTTTCTGAGCCCTGAGTCCTGCCTTTCAGGCTTCGAGGCGGTATTTGGTTTCGGCTAATCGATAGAGAGGCCGCCACACCAGGCGATTGATGGTGACGACCATCAGCGCCATGACGATGGTGGCGAGCAGCAGGGTGGGGAAGTCGCCGTGGGTGCTGGCGGCGCTGATCTGCGCGCCCAGGCCGACGGTCTCCAGTGTGCGGTTTTTGATCAGGAAGTATTCCGCGACAATGGAAGCGTTCCACGCGCCGCCCGACGCCGTGACCAGGCCGGTAATGAGGTAGGGGAAGATTCCCGGCAGGATCACCGTGGTCCAGCGTTGCAGGCTGGTGAAGCGGAAGAGGCTTGAGACTTCCTTGAGGTCGGCGGGGATGGCCATGGCTCCGGCGATGACGTTGAAGAGGATGTACCACTGCGTGCCGAGCATCATGAGGGCGATGGAGCCGATGCCGAGTCCCAGTCCGAGGCTCATGAGGCCGAGGAGAATGACAGGGAAGAGCGCGGTGGCAGGGAAGG
>JBAUHD010000037.1:0-3072 GCA_049680085.1 Acidobacteriaceae bacterium | reverse complement strand
AACGTGGATCCCTTGCGGAACAGTTGCGCGCCCAGCTCCGTGCTCAGCGCCCCGGCGGAGGAGGCGCGCGTGAGCACGATGCCACCGGCGACCGAGACCAGCAGCGAGGGAATCACCGTGACGAGCCCGTCCCCCACTGTGAGGATGGTGTAGGTGCGCACCGCTTCGCCGAGCGCGACGCCTTGCTGAATGGTGCCGATGAGCAGGCCGGCGATGATGTTGATGGCCGTGATCAGAATGGTGGCCAGCGCATCCCTCTGGCTGAAGCGGGCCGCGCCATCCATCGCGCCGTAGAACTCGGCCTCCTGCGCGATGGCCTGGCGGCGCTTTCTCGCCGTCGCCTCGTCAATCAGCCCGGCGTTCATGTCGGCGTCAATCGCCATCTGTTTGCCGGGAAGCGCGTCCAGAGTGAACCGCGCCGTAACCTCGGCGGTGCGCACAGCCCCGTGGCTTACCACCAGAAACTGGATGGCGATGATGGCCAGGAAGAGCACGAATCCAACCACATAATTGCCGCCGACCACGAATTGCCCGAAAGCCTCGATCACCTTGCCCGCCGCCGCCGTGCCGTCGCTCCCGTGCAGTAGAATGCGGCGGCTGGAGGCGATGTTGAGCGAAAGCCGGAAGAGCGTGAGCAGCAGCAGCAGGGTGGGAAAAACCGACAGATCAACGGCCTTTCTTACCTGCACGGCGGAGAGAAAAACCAGGATGGCGGCGGCCATCGACAAGGCCAGCAACACGTCCATGAGAAAGGCTGGCACCGGCACCAGCATCACGAAGATGACGCTGATGGCTCCGACGGGCAGGGCCAGTTCCTTGAAGCGGCGCAGCAGCACGCTTCCCCGGCCCGTGGTGGAGGGCCGGTAGGCGGTGATGCGAGCGGCTTTCGAACCAGAGGCGGCGCTCGTCGAGCCTCCATTCGAGGCGCGGACCGCGTGCGGTGAACGGACGGGGCTGGCGGAGGCGACTGTCTCCGGCGCGATGGGCAGAACGGGGGAGGCGGGGGTCATGGCTTGTCCTTGTTGGCAGAGGAATTGTTGGCAGAGGAATTTGCGGACGTACGGGCCGAAGCGGGCGGCAGCGTGGCCAGTGCGGAGCGCGGGGAAGACGCGGGCTGCGGCCTTACCGCTTTCTGCCTCGCCTGTTCGCGGCGCACCCGCTCCTCCACCTGCTGGCGGTAGAGATACGCGAGAATGGCGGCGACGGCGGAGTAGAGATCGAAGGGAATGGCGCGGCCCTCCTCGACATGGCGATAGAGCGAGCGCGCCAGGGGAGGGTTTTCCACAATGGGAACACCGGCCCAGCGGGCGTCGCTCTTGATCTGCTCGGCCAGCAGGTCGCGGCCCTTGGCCAGCACCCTCGGCGGGTCCATGGTGTCAAAGTCGAAGCTGAGGGCCACGGCGTAATGCGTGGGGTTGGTGATGACCACCGAGGCGCGGCTCACGTCGGCCTTCATGCGTCGGCGGCGCATCTGGCGACGCAGGGAGCGAATCTTGCCGCGTATCTGCGGATTGCCTTCCGTTTCCTTGTACTCCTCGCGCATCTCCTGCTTCGACATTTTCAGGCGGCTCTCCCAGCTTCGCCACTCCGCCAGGTAATCGATAGCCGACCACGCAAAAAGAATGAAACCAGTGTCGAGCAGAATGTCATAGACGGTCCCAAACATCATGGGCAGCCGCTCCACGCTCATGGGCGGAATCAGCGACTGCTGGCGTAGCTTGTGAATCGAGAGCACCACCAGAATGGCGACCGGAATCAGCGACTTGCCCATGCGGCTGAGGCCGCGCGCCGAAAACAGGTTCTTGAGACAAGCTGCTGGATTGATCCGCTCCCAACTCGGCTTGAGCGCGTCGGCCTGGAAATAGAGCCCGCCTCCCTGCGAGATGCCGGCCACGAACGCGGCCACAAACACGACGCCGAACAACAGCATCAGCGGCGTGAGCAGAACCATCATGGCGTGGCGCATGGCCAGAATGGTCTCCGGCGCCCCCTCCGCGGTCCAGGCCCCCGGCATCCCCAGGCCGAGAAACGTCTGATACGCGCCCTCCCAGTTGCCCGACCATTTTTCCGTAAGCTGGCCGAGGGCGAGAACTCCGGCCAGCGTCCCGGCCGCGCCGATCAGCTCGCGGCTGCGTACGCGATCGCCTTTTTCCCGCGCCTGCTGCCGCTTGCGCGGCGTGGCTTTTTCTGTACGCTCCTCTTCGCTCATCGCACCGCCACCGCGTGCCGCAGCACGTGTTGCGCGCCATCCAGCAACTGCGAGAATCGCGTCTCAAGAAAACGCGGCCACAAAGCCAGCGAGCCGATCAGCACGACGTAACCGAGCATGGTCTTGGCCGGCACCGCGATCATCATCACCGGCAACTCCGGCGAAAGCTTGCCCAGGACTGAAATCACGACTTCGACCAGAAGCGTCGCCGCCATCACCGGCGCGGCCAGTTGCAGCCCCGCGAAAAAGACGCCGCTCATGGCCGTGACCAGCGCCAGGCCGGCCTGCCCGCTAAAGGTCACGCTGCCCACCGGCGCGTCGCGAAAGCTACGCATGAAGGCCAGCAGGATCGTGCGGTCCAGCCCCGCTCCAAACAGCACCAGAATGCCCAGCAGCGTGAACATCTGCGCCAGAAGCGGGGTTTCGATCTTCGTGTTCGGGTCAAGCAGATTGACCAGTGAAAAGCTGAACTGAAAGCCGAGCAGTTGCCCGGCGAAATAGAGGATCTCATTCAGCAGACTCAACGCCAGTCCAAACAGCAGCCCCACGGCCAGTTCCCCCACCACCGCCATCACGCCAAGCTCGGCGTGTGCCAAAGGCAACGCCGCGACCATGGGCGCGAGCAGAAAGGAGACGGCCAGCACAAAGCCCGCCTTGATGCGCACCGGAATCGCGTCGGAGGAAAAAATGGGCGCGAACACCATGATGCCGCTGATGCGGATCATCACCAGCACCATGGCGGAGAGAAAATGCGGCCAGTCCAGGTTTCCCCTGAGATGCCCGGCGATGGTCTGGAACAGCGGCGCGTCAGGCATCAGCTAACCCAGGTAGCGGTGAAAATTGGTGAACAGCACCACCGTGTA
>JBAUHD010000036.1:0-8916 GCA_049680085.1 Acidobacteriaceae bacterium | reverse complement strand
GCTTTTCGTGGAGCAGGAGTTCGTTGGCCTGAAACAGGAGGTTGGCGTGGAACCACTCCTGCACAATGTTGTCCTCCAGCAGATTGAGAATCGCAAGCAGCGCCATGCCCTGGTGGTGCGCCATCCACTCGCGGACGAGCACGGGCTTCTTTCTGGATGCGGAAAAATCGGCGGCTTCGTAAAAGCCGTACGCGCCGACCCATCCCGCCGCTTCCATGCGATGCAGATTCGGGAGCGCTCCGGCAGGGGCGGTTCCGAGCGCCAGAAACGTGGAGTAGGGCGAGATGACGGGGCCGGCTTCCGCGTCCCACTTCAGCGAAATCTGGGGAATTCCAAAGGCCCGGTAGGAGTAGTGACCCGCATCATCTATTCTTCCGTATCCGCATTCTGAAATGCCCCAGGGAATGCCAAGCTTGTGCGCAAATTTGCATTGGATGGACACGGCCGCGGCGAGCGTGCGCGCAATCAGCGTGTGGGGATAGCTGCGCATCCACAGCGACGGCATGAGGTACTCGAACATGGTGCCGGTCCAGGAGAGGAGGATGAAGTCTCCGAAGGCCGAGGTGTGCGCGCGGCCCATCCTGAACCAGCCTTGCTGCGAGAGCTCGCCGCGCGAGACGGCGATGAAGGTGGCGATGCGGGCCTCAGATGCGAGCATGTCGTATGTGGCGGCGTGCAGCGTGTTCGTGTTGACCTCATAGCCGACGGAAAGCAGCTGGCGGTCCTTGTTAACGAGGAACGAAAATTCCATGGCCTCAGCCTTGCAAAAAGCTTCGGTCGCGATGCCGCCGAGGCTGTCCGTAAGATTGCTGAGCCGCTGACGCGCGGCGGGAAGCTGGGCGCGCAGCGTTTCAAGAACCGCGCGGCGCGGTGGATGCTCATCGAGCGTGGCGGCGCGGGCGAGCTGTGCTTCAAGATGGGTGGTGAAGGCGGCGGCGTCTTTCAGCACGGGAGCGAGAGCGAGAATCGATTCGAGTTCCGGAACCTGCCGCAGCGGAACGAATTCGGGCAGCAGCCAGGGTGTGTAATCCCTGACGAGTGAGACGATGGCTCTCAGGCGGGAGCGGGTTTCGTTCAGCCACCAGGCGGCTTCGTCGTGCGAGGGCCCGGTGTATTCGGGGATGTCCTGAATGGCGGGCATGGCGAGCGTGTCGAAGCTCCAGGCGTACCAGTCGGCGGCGTCGGCGCGTGCGCCGGGAAACGCGCGGAGGGCGATTTCGGTGGAAATGTTTTTTTGTGACTTCAGCAGCTGCCAATGGGTTTCCAGGCTGCGAAACAATTCGGGACGAAGCAGCGGTGCACGCAGCAGAGACTGCGCTCCGGTGCGCAGCGTGTAGAGCGAAGCGGCGAGGTTGCCGCTATCCACTGAGGAAATAGTCGCCGGCTGGAGCGGCTCGAAGGTCCTGGTGTCGTACCAGTTATAGAGATGGCCGCGGAATTTTGCGAGGCGGTCCATGGCGGCGAAGCTCTGGCGAGTGAGCGCGCAGAATTCCGGAACGGTGAGAAACCCGAATTCGACGGCGGCCTGGCGCGCGTTGAGCAGCAGTCCGAAGTTGGTGGGAGACACGCGGGCGGCCTCGAAGAGCGTTTCCTCTTCCACATTGTCTGGAATGAAAAAATTGTGGCGCGCTCCTCCGAATTCGTGGAAGAAGCGCCAGATGCGGAGAGCGTGTCGGCGCAGGAACACTTCGTCGCGTGGGTCCATGCGGCGATGTTCCTCGCGCGGAGGGCGGTTGAGCCAGATGCTGATGCCGCTTGCGAATGCCCAGAGAACGAGTATAGGCGCGGCCACGGCAAGCGAGCGCAGCCGGACGGCGGCGAGCACGATCGCTACGGCGATGGCGAAGATGGAACTGGCGGCCAGATAGCGGTCGACTGGCGTAACTTTTCCCTTGGACGACTCAGCCTCGGCGGCGGTTTCCCATTCAAGCAGACGCTGGCCAGTGACAAAACGGCGGACCAGTGAGCGAATGATGGCATCGAGCAGGAACATGGTCTGGTGCGGGAGAAAAGCGAGGTTCAGCAGAGCAATGAAAACCGCCTGCCAGAAGCCGCTGAAGGCTTCGCCGAGGCCGCCTTCCTGCTGGCTGAAGAGCGCGCGACCCAGGCCAAAAGCGAGTTGGACGAGTGTTGGCGCAAGCAGCAGGAAGACGGTGACCAGAGTCCAGTAAAGCGCGCCGCCGGGGAGACCGAGCCATCCGGCGACAAGCAGGATGAGGGTTAGCGGCTCGACCAGTGAGCGGCGCAGGTTGTCGAAGATTTTCCAGCGCGAAATGGTGGAGATCGGATTGCGGACGTAGCGTCCTGATTCGTCAGGTACGCGGCCAAAGAGCCATTGTGCGATCTGCCAGTCGCCGCGCACCCAGCGATGCTGGCGGCGCGTGTAGGCGCTGTAGTGCGAAGGATAGTCATCGATCACTTCGATATCGGTGGCGAGGCCGGCGCGGGCATAGGCGCCTTCAATCAGGTCGTGACTCAGCAGCGCGTTGCGCGGGAAGCGACGGTCGAGCACGGCGTGCAGCGCGTTTACCTCGTAAATGCCCTTTCCGGTGAAGCTACCCTCGCCATAAAGGTCCTGGTAAACATCGGAGACGGCGCGCGTGTAAATATCAAAGCCTGTCTGGCCGGAGTAGAGCGCGGCGAGGCGCGAGACGGTTGCAGAATGGACGCTGACGCCGACGCGCGGCTGAAGAATGCCGTATCCGGCGGTGACAATGCGGCGGTTGGGATCGATGATGGCCCGGTTGAGCGGATGGGCCATGGCTCCAGCCATGGCGGCAGCGGTGCCGCGCGGCAGTTGCGTATCAGAGTCGAGCGTGATGATGTACTGGACGCGGGAGAGCGCGGCCAGATTGCCGGCCTTGACGGGGAACGCGTCGAATTCTCCGCGCAGATATTTGTTGAGGTCGAGAAGCTTCCCGCGCTTGCGCTCCGATCCCATCCACACGCCCTGGCGCGCATTGAAGACGCGATGGCGGTGGAGGAGAAAGAAGGATCCATGCTTGGGCGACGCGGGATAGCGCAGGTTGAGGTCGTCAATGAGGCTTACCGCGAGATCGACGAGCGGATCGGTGTCATTCTCGCGGGGCCGCGAAACCGAGTCGGGCAGATCGGTGAGCAGCGCGAAATGCAGGTTGGGGTCCGGATTGGCGAGAAAGCGCATCTCGAGTTCGGCTATTAATTCACGGACCTGTTTTTCCCGTGTCAGCAGGGTGGGCACGGCGACCAGCGTGGTGTACTCGGCTGGAATGCCTTTGCTGAAATCCAGCTTGGGCAGCGTGGAAGCTTTGAATAGTGATGTCACCGTGTTGTTGACGAAATCGACGGCGGCTTGCGTGGCCGGCAGCAGCAGCAGAACGAAGGCGAAAGTGAGGCCTCCAATAATCGAGTGGTTGGGGATGAGAGGCAAAAGAATGGCGGCGATGAGCAGGACGGAGAGAATCTCAATGCTGCCGATATACACGTCATCTGTGTGACGGCGTACGAAGATCCGCACGCGATCGATCAGGCGGGGACGGTATCCGATTCTGGAGACGAGGGAATGAATGCCGTGATCCACGATGTAATAGCCAATATGCGTGTAGCGTTGGCGGAGCCGGGAATCCTCAAACGTCCGCCGCTGGGCCTCGCGCGCGAGGTCGAGCGCGATGGAAGCGACCTGAGCTTCCGAGCAGTTGGAGTAGCGGGCCAGCCCGGCGATCCGCTTGCGGTAGTCTTCGCGGCTGGCAAATGTCATAGCCGGATACGCGCCGGAGGGGTCCTGGCGCAGGATGCCATCGAAGACTACGAGCGGCTCCATCAGTGAAGTCCAGTCGGCGTGGCCGAGGGTGCGCAGGCTGCGGATGCGGGTGGTGAGAAGGTCGGGCGCGCCGGCCTCGGGCGACTGCGGGTTGCGCAGCATGGCCCCGGCCTGCCGGAGGATTGATTCGGTCAGCTCGAATTTGAGAAAGGATGAAAGCGTCCAGAGCTCCTGAAGTTCGAGCGGGTCCCTTTCCTGCACGGCCTCGATGTAGATGCGCTGCGCGGAGCCATTCCAGACGGAGCGCGCGGCCTCAAAATAGGCGCGGGCCAGCACGGCGTTGCGCGGCTCGCCGTGGATGCGGGGAAGCAGAGGAGTGGTCCGGCGGGTGGAAGAGATTTCGTTCAGCGCGGAGCGCAGCAGACGGGGATTTTCCTGAAGCTCGTGAAGCGGGAGGGGGCTTTCAGGAGTCAGGCCGGAGAGTTGCGCATAGAGGTTGTCAAGCGCGGCCTGGGCTGCGTTGAAGCGATCCAGAAAAGGAAGAGGCCCGGTGGGGCTGTGGTTCGCGCTCCAATCGGCGGAGTCGGCGAGAGCGCGTGCGCGCAACTCCTCAACGCGCAGTCCAGCCTGATCGAAAATGTTTTTGTCGATTTCGGGAACCTGAAACGTCATGAAACTCCATCAACGGTAACTTGCGGCCTGCATCTCGAACATTTCGGCGTAGCGTCCGCCGAGCGCGATAAGCTGCGGGTGCGTGCCTTCTTCGACAAGCTGGCCACCTTCGAGCACCACAATACGGTCGGCCATGCGGACGGTGGAAAAACGGTGCGAGATGAGCAGTGCCATTTTGCCTGCGGTCAATTCGGCGAAACGCTGGAAAACTTCCAGTTCGCTCTTCGCGTCCAGGGCGGCGGTGGGCTCGTCGAGCACCAGCAACTGCGCGTCGCGCAAGTATGCGCGGGCCAGGGCGATCTTCTGCCACTCACCGCCGGAGAGATCGACTCCGCCTTCGAAGCGACGGCCCAGCATCTGGTCGTAGCGGGCGGGCATTTTCTCGATCACGCCCTGGGCGAGGCTTTTGTGGGCGGCGGTTTCGATCTCCTCCTCGGTGTGCGGAAGCTCGACGCGGCCGATGGCGATATTTTCGCGCGCGGTCATTTCGTAACGCATGAAGTCCTGAAAGATGACGCCGATTTCCTGATGCAGATCTTCGAGGCTGTATTCGCGGAGGTCGATGCCATCGAGGAGAATTTGGCCCTCGGTAGGGTCGTACAAGCGGGTGATCAACTTGACCACCGTAGTTTTGCCCTGCCCGTTTTCGCCGATGAGCGCGATGCGCTCGCCGGGCTTCAGGGCGAAGTTGAAATTCTTGAGCACCCGGCGCTCGGTTCCGGGGTAGGCGAAAGAGACGTCGCGGAACTCGAAGCCCTTGACAATGGGACGCGGCGCGGGCAGCGCATCGGGCTTGGATTGCACCGTGGGCTTCATGTCAAAGAACGCGACGAGGTCGGTAAGGAAAAGGGCCTGGTCGGCGATGCCGGAAGCGGTGGAGAAAGCCTGTTGGAAGTTGGTGCTGGACTGCTGAATGGCGACGGTGACGAGGGTAAAGGCTCCGATGGTGGGATAGTGGCCGGTGATGGCCTCATAGATTGCGAAGACGTAGGCGCCGTAATAGCCAACGGTGCTGATGAGGGAGAGCAGCCCGCCCCACAGCAGCTTGCGGCGGGAGAGGTTCACGTCCTGGTTGTAAATCTTTTTTGAAAGAGCCTCGAAGCGGCTGGTGAGATAGTCGCTGAGGTTGAAGAGCTTGAGTTCCTTGGCCGCTTCCTTGCTGCCGCCCACCTGGCGCAAGTAGTCCATTTGCCGCTTGTCCGGCGTCTGGCGGAAATTTTTTGCGTAGCCGAGGAAGGCGAAGTGGGTTTCTCCGAAGAACGAGGGGAGGACGCCGGCAATCAGCGGCACGATCATGAGCGGCGAACGGTAGATGAGGACCGCGCTCCAGATGACGGTGAGAATGATCTGCTGGATCAGGCGCCCCATCTGCTGGATCATGGCCAGACGGTCGGTGGCCTGCACGCGGGCGCGCTCCAACCGGTCGTAGAACTCGGGGTTTTCGTAGGTGGTGAGGTCGAGTTGCGCGGCCTGCCGCATCACGCGCACGCTGACGTGGTATGTGTAGCGGTCGGCGAGCAACTGGTCGCAGTAGTCGATGGCGCGGCTGAAAATTCCGGTGAGGAGCGCGAGACAGACTTCGGCCACCACCAGCCACCAGAAATGGGGGAACTGCGGCTGGTGTTCGAGCGCTTTGGCCACGCCGGTGACGATTCTAGCGGCGACAATGGCGATGAGCAGGCCCAGCGCGGGAACGACGAAGCGAAGAATCAGACCCCAGGTGACGACGGAACGCCCCGACTCCCACACGATGCGGAGCACGGCGGGTACATTCCGGAGTGCGCGAATGCGGTCCCTTGCGCTCTCGGAGGCAGATTGAGGCTTCTCATCTTCCATCAGGCTATCGTCCCATTGGATGAGCGGCGGGCGAGTAGGAGTTGTGCCCCTGGCCCCCCAGGCGCAAACGCCTGCTATTTCAGGATGGCATTATAGCCGTCGTTGAGCAGCCGCGCGCGCATGGCTTTGGCGGCGTCGCGGGTGGCGAAGGGGCCGACCTGGATATGGAGCAGGCTGTCCGGCGGATCGCTGCGCACGGAAACGCGGTAGCCGAGCTTCTGGAGCGCGGTGACCAGCGCATCCGCGTCATCGCGGCGCGAGACGGCGGCGATCTGCACCATGATGGACGACTGCGCCGGCGTCGCCTGTGGCAGGTAGGACGCGGGAATGGCGCTGCCGGATGCGGGCGCGCTATAAGCGGCTTTTATCACTTGAGGAACGGAAGCAGGCGTGGCTGCCGGCGCCATCGCGCTGGTTGATGCGGCCGCGGGAGTTGTGGCGAGCGGAGACGCGGCAACGGGCGCGCCGGCTTGCGGCTTGGGCTCTGGGTCATCGGTGGCAGCGGGCTGCTCAACAACTGTCTTTATGGGTACCGGCGCGCTGGCGGAAGTCAGAGCGGCCGGTTGGGCGGCGGTTTGCGCCCCCAGGGACGCTTTGGCCGCATTGCCTCGTCCGAGAGAATAGCCGAACCCGAAGAAGACCCCGCAGATGAGCGCGAGCGCGAAGAAGATGCCGAGAATGGAGCGCGTCCCGAGCGTGATCTCGGTGTCGGAGTGGCCGCTCCGTTCGGATTCTTCGTAGGTCTTCATTCCGGTTTCGGAGCGGGCTCAGCGGGAAGCTTGGGGTTCGGGCTCGGCATAGCCTTGCCGAGCAGGGAGATAAACTCGACGGGCAGCGGAAAGACGATGGTGGTGTTTTTCTCGGTGCCGATGTCGGTGAGGGTTTGCAGGTAACGGAGTTGGATAGCGAGAGGTTCCTGCGCCAGGAGATTGGAGGCTTCCACCAGGCGCTGGGCGGCGGCGAATTCGCCTTCGGCATTGATGATCTTGGAGCGTTTTTCGCGCTCGGCCTCGGCCTGCTTGGCCATGGCGCGCAGCATGGACTCGGGCAGGTCCACCTGCTTGACCTCCACGCTGACGACCTTGACGCCCCAGGGCTCGGTGCGCTGGTCGATGATGGTCTGAATTCGCTGGTTGAGGGCGTCACGGTGCGAGAGCAGGCCGTCAAGCTCGACCTCGCCCAGCACCGAGCGCAGCGTGGTCTGGGCGAACTGCGAGGTCTGGTAGACGTAGTTCGCAACTTCAATCACCGCGCGGCTGGGATCGAGGACGCGGAGAGTAATGACGGCGTTCACCTTGATGGTCACGTTGTCGCGCGTGATGACATCCTGGGGCGGGACTTCGAGGACTTCCTGCCGCAGCGAGATGCGAACCATTTGATCGAGGGGGCGGAAGACGAGAATGATGCCGGGACCCTTGGGCTGCGGCAGCGCGCGACCCAGGCGGAAAATCACGCCCCGCTCATATTCGCGAAGAATCTTGATGGAGTTGAGCAGATAGAGAACGATAACGGCAATTACGATCAGTACCGGAATGCTGGCCATGCGACCTCACTGGCAGCGATTGTATCGCACCGGCGCGCGGCGGGTCCGCGCTAAGTGGAGCGCTCGGCGGAGGCGGGAACCCGCTCAACCAACAAAGTAAGCCCGCGCACGGCTCGCACGCGGACGGGTTCGCCGGAGTTGATGGGGACCTCGGACTCGGCCTGCCAGAGCTCGCCGCGAATCAGAATCTGACCGCGCGGAGCGATGGGCTGCTGGGCCATTCCGATTGCGCCGAGCAGCGCGTCGGGGCCCATGACTTGTTTGTTTCGCTGCGCGCGCAGGGCGAGGTGCGCGAGGAAGGCTGTGATTCCTCCGAACGCGATGCCGCAGGCCACGGCGGTGGCCACATGGACGCGCAGTTCGGGAATCGGTCCGTCCACGAGCGTGAGGGTCCCGAAAACCAGGGCCACGACTCCAGCCACGGCGAGAATGCCGTGACTGGGGAATTTGGCTTCAAGACCCATGAGAACAAAAGCGGCAAGAATGAGCACGGCGGCGAAGTAGCTGATGGGAAGCAGATTGAGCGAGAAGATGGCAACCAGCACGAGGACGGTCCCCAGCGCGCCGGGAATGATGGTTCCGGGGGCGTGGAATTCGAGATAGATGAGCAGACCGCCGAGGACAAGAATGAGGACGGCGAGGTCGGGGTCCATCATGCGGTCGAGGATGCGCTCGCGCAGGGTGGGCTCGGAGTAGGTGAGGATCGCGTCGCGGGTGTGCAGGGCCTGGGTCGCGCCGTCAAAGCGCGTGATGGTGCGCCCGTCCACGGCGTTGAGCAGGGCTCGGTCGTTGGGCTCGATGATGTCGATCAAGTGAAGCTGAAGCGCTTCCTGCTCGGTGTAGGACTTGGAATGCAGCACGGCCTCCTGCGCCGCGTCCACATTGCGGTTGCGCCGGGAAACAAACGAGCGCAGGAAGGCGGTGGTGTCGTTTTCCAGCTTCTGCTTCATGATGGGGCCAAGCTTCGCACCCTCGATAACCGGATGCGACGCGCCGGCATTGGTTCCGGGCGCCATCGCGGCGATGTCCGCCGCTTCCAGCAAAAAGAAGCCGGCAGAACCTGCGCGGCTGCCCGAGGGCGCGACGAACACGATAACGGGAACCGGAGAGGCCAGAATTTTGCTGA
>JBAUHD010000035.1:0-5274 GCA_049680085.1 Acidobacteriaceae bacterium | reverse complement strand
CGCCTCGCCTGCTCGCCCGTGACTTCGCCGACCTCGCCGCGCTCGACGGCAACTACGTCCGCCGCTCCGACGCCGAAATCTTCGCCAGGCCTTCCAGGAAGTCCTGAGTGACGATCCGGCCCGCCATCCCCGGCGACCTCGAAGCCATCCTGCGCCTCGCCGCGGCCACCCCCGAAGCCCCGCGCTGGAGCCGCACGACCTACGAATCCTACCTTGCCCAGACCCACCCGGAAAAACAGCTCTTCCTGGTCGAAGAATCCGGCAATTTAACCGGCTTCATCGCAGGCCAAATCATCGCCGGCGTTTGCGAACTCCAATCCATCGCCGTCGTTCTTCCGTACCGGCGTTCCGGCGTTGGAACGTCCCTGCTCACCGCCCTCACCGTCTGGGCCGCCGGCCACGGCGCAGCCAAAGTGGAACTTGAGGTTCGCTCCGGAAACCACTCAGCCATCAGCTTCTATGAGCGTCATAAATTCCAGAAAGACGGCCTTCGCCCCGCCTATTACCACGACCCGGAAGAGGACGCCCTGCTCATGAGCCTCCCGCTCAAGCCCCGGAATCCAGCCACATCAAGTTTTCCACCGCAAATCGGTTGAAGCTGAGCTTCCACGGTGCTACTTTGGTACGTCTCAATGTGAAGGAGGATTCGCGCATGGAGTCAGAAGCCAAGAACCTGCCGGATAGCGAAGGAATACAGGAACTGGAAGCCCAGCACCGCCGCTATTCGGAGCAGTTAGAGGCCCTCATCCAGAAACCCTGGCTCTCGGAAGAGGAACAACTCGAAGAGATCCGGCTCAAAAAGCTGAAACTTCGCGTAAAAGACAGGATGGCCGCCTGCCAAAACGGGCATCCGCAAAGCATCGCAGTCTAAAGCAAAACCAACGCGGTGTGCGCGTGCTGGGGTGGAAAGCGAACGCAAAGAGGCTTGTCATCCCGAGCGAGCGCAGCGAGCCGAGAAACCTGCACTTCCTCGCTGGGTACACCAATACTGGTTCTGCCTTAGCCGGCCTGCTTGCCGTCAAATTCATAAGCTGCCGCGCAACTCGGTTGCCCTTGCTGCGAACCGGGTGCGTGTGTGTCGGCTCCGGCTCGCGCGACGCCCTGAAAATCCAGCCTCCACCTATAATAGGCGTGAGGGTTTTTCTTTCTGAATGGTACGTGACGGCTATTTCTACGGGTTCGCTTTCTTCGCGGCGGCGGCGCTGCTGTGGTACTTCACTGGGCTTTGGGGATGGGCGATTCTCCCCATCCTGCTCGCGCTCTTCTTCCTCTGGTTCTTTCGCGACCCCCAGCGCGAAATCCCCGAAGGCGAGGGCCTGGTCGTTTCTCCCGCCGACGGCAAAGTCACCAGGGCTGTCCGCATCCTCACGCCGGCAGGCGAGGCCCTCCACCTCAGCATCTTCCTCAATGTCTTCAACGTGCATGTCAACCGTTCGCCCATCACTGGAACCCTCCGCGAAGTCGCCTATCGCAAGGGCCAATACCTCAACGCCATGAACCCCGCCTCCGCCGAAAAGAATGAGCAGAACAAGGCCGTGGTCGAGGCCGACGAAGGCTACTCGGTCGCGTTCACGCAGATCGCCGGGATGCTCGCGCGGCGAATCGTGTTTCGTCCGAAAGAGGGTGCCCGCCTCGAGCGCGGCCAGAGGGTCGGCCTCATCAAGTTCGGCTCGCGAGTCGATGTCCTGCTCCCCGGCCACGCCGAGTTGCGGGTCAAAGTTGGCGACCACGTGAAGGGCGGCTCCTCCATCCTCGCCACCGTGGCGGAAGTCCCCGTCATGCCCAACCTCGAAGAAATCCTCGCGGAGCCCGTGGCTTGAGCACACCCCAGCCCATCGCCGGACCCAGGCGCGTGCGCCGTCGCCGCCGTGGGATGTACCTTCTCCCCTCGCTCTTCACCGTCGGCAACATCGCGGCGGGTTACTTCGCCATTACACAGAGCCTGCAAGGCTCCCTGCTGCAGCCGCAGCACTTCGATTACGCCGCCCTCGCCATCGGCTTCGCCATCCCCTTCGACGCGCTCGACGGACGCATCGCCCGCATGACCAACACCGCCAGCGACTTCGGCAAGGAACTCGATTCGCTCGCCGATGTCATCACCTTCGGCGTTGCCCCCAGCATTCTCGCCTTCACCTGGGGATTCCGAATGCTCCCCGCCGGCATGGACCCCATGCTGCGCGAAAAGCTTGTCCAGCTCGGCGGATTCGTCTGCTTCCTCTTCCTCATCTGCGGAGCCAGCCGCCTCGCCCGCTTCAATATCAGCCACGATCCCGTCCCCAAAAATCCCGGACGCCCCGACCGGAAATACTTCGTCGGTATGCCCATTCCCGCCGCCGCCGGTGTCATCGCCGCCTTCGTTCACGCCTTCCAGCGGCATCCATTCAATACATGGACCGCCGTCCTCTGGCTTATCCTCGTCGGCTTCACCGGATTCCTCATGGTCAGCACCTGGCGCTTCTGGAGCGGCAAGGAAATCAACCTCGCCAACCGCCATCCTTTTCAGTGGATCGTTTTTATCGGGCTTTTCATCTATTTGCTGGTATTCTTCTCCCGCCCGGTCCTGCTGATTCTGACGCTGGCTTACTTGTTCTCCGGGGTCCTGGCGCGTGCCGCCTACTCGCGCCGAAGGCAGCGCAGAAAAGAACAGGCCGCGGCCCTCGCGCCTCCGGTCCACAACCCTGAACACACATCCGAATGACTGACATCTCGAAAATCGCCATCGTCGGCGCCGCCACCATTCGCGGCAAGGAACTCAACGAAGCTCTCGCCGCCTCCTCCTTCGCCTCCGCAACCCTCTCGCTCATGGACGAGGAGTCGCAGATCGGCCAGCTTGAGGCCGTCGGCGACGAGGTCACCTTCATCCAGCGCATCGAGCCCTCCGCCTTCGACGGCATGGACTACGTATTCTTCGCCGGCTCCGAGGGCATGACCCGCAAGCACTGGAAGGCCGCGCACAAGGCGGGAGCCAGCATCGTCGATCTTTCCTTCGCACTCGAAAATGAGCCCGGAGTCCTGGTCCGCGCCCCCTGGCTCGACAAAACGCGCCTCAATCTGAACACCCCGGCAATCGTCCCGGCGCACCCGCTCGCCGTCGCGCTCGCCCTGCTCATCGCTCGTCTGCGCACCCTCGCCGCCATCACCAGTGCCTCCGCCACGGTGCTCGAACCGGCCTCTGAATACGGCCACGCCGCCCTCGATGAGCTGCATCAGCAAACCATCGGCCTGCTCAATTTTCAGACCCTGCCCAAAGTTGTCTACGACACTCAGATCGCTTTCAACATCGCGCCCGTGCTTGGGCCGCAGGCGAAGATCGATCTGCGCGGAAATGAGGCCCGCATCCGTCGCCATTACCGCCTGCTCGCGGGCGACGCCCTGCCGCAGGTCGCCGTGCAACTGCTCCAGGCCCCGGTGTTTCACGGCCACGGCATTTCGCTCGCGGTCGAGTTCAACAAACCGCTGCCCCTCGAGCAGGTCGAAGCCGCCCTCGGAGCCGAGCATATCGATCTTGTAATGGGCGACGGAGACGCCGACGTTCCCAACAACCTGAACACGGTGGGCGAGAGCGACGTAATGGTGCGGGTCCGCCGAGCCGACGATACCGAAGCCGAAACCACCCGCTTCTGGCTATGGGCGTCCATCGACAACCTGAAATTCGCGGCCCTCAACGCCGTCGCCTGCGCCCAGGAACTACGCAAGGTCCGCCCCCAGGGCAAGGTCCAATAGCCGAGCGACAGCGGCTCCGGCGCGGCTTCAGATTGAATGGAATTTCTTAACGATTGTCATCCCGACCGAAGCGGAGTGGAGAGCCTGCCCTGAGCTTGCCGAAGGGGACCTGCACTTCGTCCGCCTCGTCGAATTCCGAAACGCCCTTACCGGTTTGCCGGGATTCCATCGGAAGTCGGAATCCCGCGGAGAGCCGCCCCGCGCGCGGTCTGAAGACCGGCCCACACCATCCAGATCGCCAGCAGGTCTCCTCCGATAAACAGCCAACCGAACCAGGTAAGAAAGAAGCCCGCCACCAGCAAGCCGCCCAGCCCCATCGCCAGCGCGCCCACGATTCCCAACCCTCGAACCACCACTGGCGCGGCGCGAGGAACTCCCAGGATCAGCACGATGAAACCCGCGCCCAGCGTGGGCCAGCCCACCGCGTGCATGGTGGCGAACAGATGAAACATCCCCGGCGCCGCTCCGCCTGCGAGTGCATCCACCACGCCGCGCGTCGCCAGCTCCACGGCAAATTCCACCATCATGAAAAGCCCGCCGATGATCGTAAGCCGCACTCCGGCGCGCGCGGCCACCGATCCGGAAAACCACGCATCGTCCATCAAAAGCCACAAAGCCAACACAATCAGAACCACTGACACATACGAAACCCAGTGCGCCGCCGTCCATAGCGGGCTCTGCAGCATCGATACCAGCGACGGCAGCAGACTGCCTCCCACACTGTGCGGGTGGAGCGCTCCCGCAATAAAAAACAGAACTCCGCCCATTGCCAGCAGATTGCCCGTAAACCGCGTTGCGGAAGGCGCCTGTTCGAGCGCGCCTCCCTTCGCCGTGATGGATGGGTCTTTTACCGCCATTGCGTCTCTACTTCGAGGGCGCAAACAACTGCACCCGGACATGCCACGTCACCGACTGTCCCGGCTTCAGCGTGACCATTCCGGTATCCATGCCCTTCGGCCACTCCTTGCCCCACGGATCCGCGAAGTTGAACTGCTCCTCAATTGCCGCGAACTTCGCCGTCGGCGGAGAGTACACCTGCACCGTCTTGATCTCCGGAGACAGCCCCTGGAGGAGCACTCCGTAGTTGCTGGCCGGATCGATCAGCTTCACATCCACCGCGCCGTCCGTCCGCTTCAGGTTCGACCAGTTGTCGTCATAGAAGTGGTCGTCCAGCGGCGCGCCGTTCGCCGCGTTGAAGTCATACTGCGTGCCCTTCACCGGAAGCAGTTTGCCCGTCGTGAACACATCGTCATAATTGTTCACCTGCGCCGTCTGAGACGCGGCAATATGCAGTCGCGCCTGCGCGTGCTCCCCGCTCGGAATGCTGAAGTAGGGGTGCCAGCCAATCGCCAGCGGCTCCTCTTCATCGCCCACGTTCTTCGCCGTGATCTCCGCGTCAAACGCATCGCCGGTAAGCGTCAGCTTGAAGTGCAGGTCGGTCTTCGAGAGCCAGTATCCGCCAAAGTCTCCGGCGTGAATCACGCCCGTCACTTGCTGGCCGTCCTGCACATCCGCGACCTTCACATCGTCGGTCTTCGAGGCCAGAATCAG
>JBAUHD010000034.1:0-17028 GCA_049680085.1 Acidobacteriaceae bacterium | reverse complement strand
GCGTATGGTCCTGGGCGGTAGCGAGTGGACCGAACGCCGAGCTGGTTGAGTTCGCACAATCTCCAATCCTGCTCGGCTGTGGCGCGCCAGACGGCGGTAAGGCGGTCGATGTCGTAATCTTCACGTTCCTTTGCATCACTGCGCACAAGCCAGGTCATGTCGACTTCCGTAATGTCAACGGCGCACGGAGTGAAACGAAGAGTAACCACGTGGTCACTGCACACTTCGGCAAGAAGGGAAGGATAGATGCCGATTCCGACGACTCCTGCATCAAGGGTAGGAAGGCCTCCAAGACGGGGTGCAACGGGTTGTCCGTCGAGACTCTCAGTTACTACCCCAGGGCGCAGCGCGTAACGACTCACGCTGTGAAAAGTGCCGGGCGCGAATGGTTTTTGACGGAGGTCAAACCCTAAGGATCGCCACTCGACTTCCTTTTCCGCCTGAACGCGTGCAGCCTGCTCAACCTCACGCGGTGTGGTTGCACCGGCGCTAATCACAGCGCCGCAGTATTCAGGATGAGAGCCTGGGCAGTGAAAACACTCACGCGCGTTCTCGTCCAAAAGCTTCCAATTCGCTCGAACGCGATATGAGCGTGTGTGGCAGACGCGAACGTCCTCGAGTTCATGCAGCGCGAGGTGCTGATGGAGATCCTGCTCGACGACGGCAAAGTCAGGCGGAGGATCGTCCAGGCACACGAAGATGAAGCCTTCAGTGACGCGGACAGACGCTCGTGCGAGCGAGCAGTCGCTAGCATCGAAATCAGCGCCGCAATTGCGAGCAGCAACCAACGTGCCGTCGAGATCGTACGTCCACTGGTGGTACGGACAGACGAGCGCACTAATGTGTCCGGCAGGACGGTTGCAGATACGGGCCCCACGATGGCGGCAGACATTGAACAAAGCGCGGATAGAACCCGCACGATTGCGCAGCAGCACCAGAGACTCGCCACCGATTTCATAGGTAATGAAATCACCAGCTCGGGGAATCTGGCTTACGTGGCCGACGAACAACCAGTTGCGATAGAAAATTCGGCGGAGGTCGAGTTCGAAAATGTCGGGATCGCAATAGAGTGCTTGCGGCAATGTGTATCCTCGCTGAGAGCGGACGAGGAGATCCGCGATCCGGGCGAGAACTGCCGACTCGCTTTTTGCAACGCCATTCATACCAGCACCCGCGACCTCTGAGGAACATCCACAATCGCCCTGCAATCGGGTAAACCGACAAATCGTCGACAGAATACATAATCGCGGATAATATGTCGACAGAAAATTTGCTGTTCCCTCCTAACTTTACGGCTTGACACTCTGTTCAGTCCGGCATACTGTCGACACTTGTAATGCGCTGGCTATGGCTGCCAGCTTGCGCTTGGAATCTCCGAGCCCCTTGACTGTCAAGTTCACGCCGAGAATTCAAAAGTCAATCATCACAAGGAGTCACATTCATTCATGGTCATACTACAGACCCAAGGTACCCGCCAAAGCGGCAATATCGCAGAACCGAAAATGAACGTAATTTCTGCCGGGCTGGTGCGCATGGGCTTGCCCACGTTTCCTGCTGACTCGAGGCTCCCGCATCGGTGGACTGAAACCGTCGTGGATGTGGAGGAGTTTTCGATCGCGAAGTTTGCTGTGACCGTCGGGGAATATCTCGCATTTGCGGACGCGACGAATTATGCGATAGCGCCGGAGCTGCAAAAAGACGAGCGTTTTCGGGATAGTCGAGCGCCGGTCGCATACACGAGTTGGATTGATGCGGTGCGATATGCGCAATGGCTGGCGCGGGAGACCGGAAAACCATACCGTCTGGTGCGGGATGCCGAATTCGAGAAAGCAGCGCGTGGAGGTCTGGAAGGAAAGTTGTATCCGTGGGGCGATGAGCCTCCCGAAGGACGTTGCGATTACAACAATCCTAATGGCTCTCCGCAGATTGTTGGCTCTTATGCCGCGAACGGTTACGGCGTACATGACATGGCCGGATCGATGTGGTCCTGGTGTGAGGAATGTTACGAGCAGGTGGCGCCAGATCCGTCGCAGATGTGCTACGACGACACGCAAATCAAGGACAAGCGACTCAACCCGGTGTGCCGCGGCGGATCTTTCAAGAGCGCTGACGCAACCGTAATGCGTTGCGCCTACCGTCATGACGACCCGATTGATGGGCGTTTCGATTGCATAGGATTCCGGCTGGCGCTCTCGCATTGAAGTGCCGTCGCCGGAGGATTGCGACGGCCATAAGCTGAAGATCAACGAACGACATAGATACATACAAAGGAGCTGTCATGAAAGTGTTAGTCGTAGGTGGGGGCTCGATGGGCCGTCGCCGGTTGCGGGACCTTACGCATCTTAATCCAGGCGGGGTCATGCTTCTCGAAGCCAACGCCGAACGCTGCAATGAGGTGGCGAAGGCATTTGGAATTCCAGGTTACACGTCATTGGACGCTGCGTTGGCCGAGAAGCCCGACGCATTAGCGGTCTCCACTCCGCCGGCGCTGCATGAGCCATATGTGCGTGCAGCCGCGGAGCACGGCAAGCACGTGTTTGCGGAAGTGCCGTTCCTGCTCCAATACGGCTCGCTTCGCGAGGTTGCCGACCAGGTAAAGCAAAAAGGCAAGAAGACGGTGTTAGGTGTCAGTCACACCATTCGCTACTATCCGCCGTATCGGCTCATTCATGATCTGTTGCAAAAACAAATTGTGGGGCGACCACTGTACCTGGAATATAGCCTCGGCAACTACTTGCCGGATTGGCATCCTTATGAGGACTACCGGAAGTTTTATGCCAACGATCAGAAGCTGGGTGGAGCCGGGATGGACATGTTGTTACATGAAATCAGCGCCATACATTGGTGGATGGGGACATCGACAAAAATCCAGGCGCGGCTTGCGAAGTTGAGTTCATTGCAGATCTCGGGGCCGGATACACACGATGTCCTGATGCGCTTCGAAAATGGTGCGGTTGGCTTCTTCCACCATGACGTGATCGAGCGTGGAACGGTGGGACGGCACATTCGCATCGTGGGAGAAGAGGGCACCATCGAGTGGCACCAGAACCAGCCGACAATTCGTGTGTACAGCGGCAAGAAGAACCAGAATGAAGAGCTCGGTTTTGATCAAGCCAGCGATTGGAACGAGGCGATTGAAGCGAGCCGCGAAAGCAGCAGACTCGTTGCCGCACAGAAGGCTTCGTCGGGTGAGATTCCGGCCGCGACCGCTCCCCACTTCACATACGAATCGTGCTACTTGCGTGAAATGAAACATTATTTGGATGCCGCAGCGGGCAGGGCCGGTTACACCGGTTGCACGATCGAAGAAGAGATCAACACCGTTGCGACATTTCATGCTGTGCTGAGGAGTGCCGAGGAGGGTCGGGAAGTTACAGTTGCATAAAGACAGCTCGAGTACGCTGAGAAGACGAAGGCCCGCACGGAAAAGCGTTGTCCCCATGACGCATACGGTTTTGTCGGAGGGGCGGCCGGCGCGAGTACCGACCGCTCAATTTCGAGAGAGCGTATGCCTGTCACCGATCTTTTATTGTCGACTGTCGGCAGACTATAGACACATGCCTAGAGTGCAAGCTATGACTCGGCTGTAGGATCCCTAATAAAGTCCCTTAAAAACATCTTGACAGAAACAGAAAGCCGACATTAGAGTTGCACACTGTCGACAGATTTTGTTGATTTCGCCCCGAAATGGCGCAAAGAGGTGGGTATGAGAACTTTCACGCTGGCGCTTCTGTTAACGTTGCCTGCTGGTCTTGCATTTACGCAAACACAGAATCAAGTTGGCACCCCGGAGCAAATGCCAGTGATGGCCCAGAAGGCGGCCGCGCCGCAGGCAGTGTCGACCTTCACGGCTGCTCTGGGCGCGCACTATCCTTTCCGCGAAAACATGTACGAGCCGGTGGCGCTGCCTGACGGTCGAGTGATGGCTCTTTCAGTGGCGCGAAACGATCGCCAGCAGACCATGCAGGCGCGGTACTCGAGTGACGAGGGCCGCACCTGGACGGAACCCAAGGATCTGTTCGAGTGGCCCAAAAGCGCCGGCGGGTGCGCTCTCTTCGAAAGGCTGATCGACCGTCACGGTGAAGTTCAAATCTTCATTTTGTGCGACGCGAATACCGGAGTGCTCTATCCGAAGTCACCGGAAGGACCATCCGACCCCCGCAATTTCGCGCTTGATATTTGGCACAACAGTAGTTCCGGCCATCGCACGAAATGGGGTACACCCAAACGTATCTGGAAGGGGCCGGCCAGCGATCTGCTTTCGGTGATCCAGATGCGCAACGGACGAATGATCTTGCCATTTTCATTCAAGCGGCACAACAACTACGCCGATCCGCGTCCGGGGTTTGAAGGCTACACGTATTTCGGACAGTACAGCGTCACGTCGATCTATTCCGACGACGACGGCGAGACCTGGCAAACATCTCCAGACGTGCTCAGCGTGCAGACGCCCGATCTGTCAACTTACGGTGCCGATGAGCCGCAAATTATTCAGCTCAAGGATGGCCGGGTGTGGATGTTGCTTCGAACGCAGCGTGGCCGTTTTTACGAATCGTTTTCTTCTGATGGCGCGCACTGGTCTGCTCCGAAACCGTCGAAGTTAATCTCGTCCGACTCTCCGGCCGGTCTGCTGCGCTTGAAAGACGGCAGCCTGCTGCTGTTCTCGAATGCATGTCTGCGATACCCCTATGCATACGGTGCTCGTTACGTGCTGCACGGCGCCATTTCCAACGACGAGGGCCGGACCTGGCGCGGATTTCGCGAGTTGTTGCGCGATCCCCATCGCAACCAGCCTATCGATTTTGATAAGGCCGGCGACTATGGCTGGTCGTACACGTTTCCGACGCTGACCGCGCAAGGAGATGTGTTGTTCACCAACTGGGTGGAAGAAGGCAAGGTGCGCACATTCACTTTGTTCAATCCCTCATGGCTGAAAGCGACGCGCCAGGAAACTGATTTCTCCAACGGCATCGACGATTGGACCACATTCGGCAGCAAAGGCGTGGAAGTCGAAAACGCGCCGGACGGCGATGGACATGTGTTGCATATCCACAAGGCTGACGCGACCTGGCCGGGGGCGGCAGTATGGAATTTTCCGGTTGGCGGCAACGGCACGCTGAAACTTAGCCTGATGCTCAAGCCCGGTTTTCATGGCGCGAATCTGGGCTTGACCGACCACTATTCGGTTCCGTGGGACGATGAGGATGTTTTCTACAACGTCTTCAATCTGCGGATTTCTGCGAATGGCGAGATTATGCCGGGAGTAAAACTGGCCATCGGCCAATGGCAGGAACTCGAACTCACGTGGAATGTGAACGACCGGAAATGTAGGATCAGCATCGATGGTAAGTCTGTCGGTTCGATCCAGGACAACCGACGCAGCTATGGAATTAATTATCTGCGGTTGCACACGACATCGGATACCCGCGATGACGGCTTGCTTCTGCGCCACGTCACCGCCGACGTTTCCGGCAGTTGGCCGGGGAGTGACGGCCGATGATCCAGCGACAAGTGACAAGTGGATATGGAGAAGCAGCGCGACCAAAGCTGCGCGTGAGATGTGCGCTTGCCATTCCGTTGTTGCTGCTCAACTTGTCGGTCACCATACCCACCCGCGCCGAGACTCCATTTGCACTTCGGAACGGAGATCGCGTCCTGTTCTACGGCGATGAAACCACAGCGGTACAGTTCTACGACAACGCGCTGGAACCGCGGCTCTATCCGACATTCGTGGAAACGTATGTAGCGACCCGATTTCCGGAATTTCACATTACGTTTATGGACTCCGCCTGGAACGGAGACCGGGTTTCCGGAGGTGCAGGCGGATCAATAAATGTGCGGCTACAGCGCGACGTGTTCCCTTATAGGCCGACGGTATTCACCATCATGCTGGGCATGAATGACGCTCTGATGACGGCTTTTAATCCCAAGGACCACGAAGCGTTTACCACCGGGTACAACCTGGAGATCAATCCTGCGGCGGCTGTATTTGACGCGAGGCGCTTCGCTGATTACAGCAGCGGGTATTCGCAGCTCCTTGAAAAAATCAAAGATGCACTGCCAGTTACGCGGGTTACTCTAATCAAACCCTTACATTACTATGATGTGACTCAGCCGGCGAACGTCGGCGGCTACAACCGGGAACTCCTCCGGTATGCTGCGTGGATCGACAGCATGGGCGAGCGCGAACACGTGCCAGTCGTCGATCCTGCCGCGGCGTTGAATACAGTCCTTTCTTCAGCGAGTCACATCGATCCCGCCGCAGCTGGCGAGATCATTCCCGACCATCTACACCCAAGCGCTGCGGCCCACCTTATCATCGCCGAGGCATTACTGACGGCGTGGCATGCACCGGCTCTAGTCAGCGATGTTGAAATTGATGCGCCCGGTGGCCGGGTGGTCCGTGCGGAGAACGCTACCGTTCATGAACTGAAAGGCGGCGAAGATCCCAACTGGACTCAAACTGACAAAGCTCTTCCTTTTCCTCTTGATCTGTCTGATCCCGCTATCGCTTTGATTGTTCGTTGCTCCAATTTCGTGCAGGCACTTGACCAACAAAGATTGAAAGTTGATGGATTAAGCGCTCTGCATTATGAGTTGCGAATTGACGGTAAGTCGGTGGGAACCTTCGATGCTCAACAGCTGCAGGCTGGCATCAATCTCGCGCTGCTGGATACCCCTATGAAGAAACAAGCGGTGCGCGTTTTTAATCTTGTTCAAGAACGTGAGAATGTCCATTTTGGAAAATGGAAGCGCGTCATGTTTCCACTGGAGGGTCTCTCTTTGGTCCACAAACAGCGCGCAATCGAGGCGTTGACAATCTTGGAGCAGGATTTGCAGGAGGAGCAGGATGCTGCCGCCCAACCGCACTCGCACCATTACGAATTGCATCCCACGAACGCCGCGAATACCGCTCGGCGGCTGCCATGAATGGATGGTGAGAGGCTTGAGTTCTCAACGACATCTCCTAACGCGAACTCCGTACCGATACGCGGCTTCGGTGCTGCTCGCGATATTGATGGGGATCGGCTGTGCGCAGGCGCAGACGGCATTTGCGCTCAAGGATGGCGATCGTGTCATCTTCTACGGCGACAGCATCACCGAGCCACGGCTTTACACGAGTTTTGTCGAGAGCTATGTCCTCACCCGCTTTCCGCACGATCGCATCGAATTTTGCAACTCCGCGTGGGGTGGAGATCGTGCAGACGGCGGCCGTGGCGGTCCTATCGATCTGCGGTTGCGACGTGACGTGATCTCTCATCACCCGACAGTTTTCGTTCTCGATCTCGGCATTAATGATGGCAGGGGACAGCCATACAACACACCTCTTTATGACCGTTTCGTTAGCAACTACGAGCACATCATCAAGGTGCTGCGCGAGGCGAATCCCGATCTTCGTATTACGCTCTTGCCGCCTTCGCCCTATGACGAGATCACGCGCCCCCCAGCGTTTCCCGGAGGCGGATACAACGGCGTAATGGTGCGTTACGGTGAGTTTGTAAAAGATCTCGGTTACCGCGCAGGTTTCAACGTCGCCGACATGAATGCGCCTCTGGTCTCGGTGTTGGTCGCTGCCGAAGCGAAGGATCCCGCATTAGCCAAGCGCATTGCTGGCGACGGTACCCATCCCGGCATTGCGGGCCACCTGATCATGGCGGAGGCGCTATTGAAGGCGTGGCATGCGCCGGCAATGGTATCTAAGGTATCCATCGAAGTCGCGGGTGCGCGCGTCAATGACGCAACCAATACGAAAATCACCGACCTCCGTCTTGGAACTGGTGTTTCCTGGACTGAACTCGACGACGCCCTTCCATTTGCCATCGACACTAGTGATCCAGCCATTTTGATGGCAGTCAAATACTCTGATTTCGTGCAAGCTCTTGACCAGGAAACATTGAAGGTGACTGGACTGCGTGCCGGCCGGTATCTGCTAACAATCGACGGTAATCATATCGGAGTGTTCGATCAAAGCCAGTTGCAAGGCGGCATCAATCTCGTTTTGCTCGACACTCCGATGACCAGGCAGGCGCTACGCGTCCACGATCTTACGATTAAGCGCAATGAGGTGCAGTTTGGCCGGTGGCGCCAGGTGGAGATGGCCTTGCAAAGCGATTTGTCGCCACAAAAACAAGCCGCAATGGATGAGTTGCAAGCATTGCAAGAAGATATTCTCGCAGTGCAGCGCTCGGTCGCCATGCCCGTACCGCACCATTTCGAGATCATTCCGCAGTAGCCGCTATTTCCCTTTGCAGGAGGCGAACATGAGAAAGCCGATTCGTACTGATGCGGCCCCCCGGCCGGCAGCCGCCTATGAGCAGGCGATCCTCGCCGGGGACCTCATTTTTGTATCCGGGCAGGTCGCAAACGATCCTTCAACCGGCAAAATGATCGAAGGAACTATCGAGGAGCAGGTTACCCAGGCACTGCAAAACATCGAGTCCATTGTCCAAGCTGCCGGCGCCGACCGCTGCGATGTTGTCCGCTGCGGTGTGTTTCTCGCTGACCTCGCCGACTTCGCTGCCATGAACCGCGCGTACACGGCATTTTTCTCCGGGACACTGCCGGCACGCACTACGGTGCAAGCAGGACTGGGAGGTTTGCGCGTCGAGATCGATGCCATCGCGATGCGCTGCAAAAAAAGATCGCGCCCGCGGGAGAGCAGTAAACGGAAGCTACAGTGACGACTATAACTGGATCAAAGCCGTCGGCACGCGCTTTAAGTCTCTTGGCGGTTGTGTTCTGCCTGACTTCATGCGTGGCCGCCTCGGCTACTAACAAGTCGTACGATTCTGCGGTCGCGAAATACCAGGATGCTCTCTTTCATGCGACGCTTGATCTTGACGGATTCGGCCGTTCTGCCATTGATCTGTACTGGGCCGCAAACGGACTGCGCGCATACAACGGTTCTGCGGAATCATTCGAAGCGAAGCTGACCTCGCTGTACGCTGGGATCGGCGGAAATCACATAGCGCGCGCGGAACTCACCGAGGCGGGCTGGAAAATTGTGTCGCCATCACGACCGTTCATACTTGCCGAAGGCGACCCTTATGAAATTCTGCTCCTGGTATCGAATTCGAGTAGCCACTCGCAGACAATAACCGCGAATCTCCAACAGGATGTCGGCTCATGGAGACAGCAGATTGAGCTTGCACCACAGCAGACGATAGCCTTGTACCCGCGCCTGCTCGCGAACGTAACCGGACCACTTTACGCGTCCATCGAACTTCGCGGTTTCACCTCTGCCCGTGTTCCCCTCTATGGTGAGGTCCGTTCGGCGGTTCGCCTACGGGTCCGTGTTCTGGACGCAGCTGGCAAGGTAACACCCGCGCGTGTGTACTTGCGCGGAGCGGATGGCCGCAGTTACGCCCCGCCGAACTCATTTGATCGCATTATGTGGATGACCGGCGAGCATTTTTTCTATATGCCGAGCAATATCGACATCGTGTTGCCGGCCGGAGTCGCGGATATTGAAGTCCGCAAAGGATTCGAATATCGCCCCATGATGCGCCACACGTCCCTGGTGGCGGGACATGTGAATAACGTGGATATTTGTCTTCCGTGGCTGCGTGACATGGCAAGCGAGGGTTGGTTTAGCGGCGATGACCACATCCACAACAACTACACGGGGGATCAGTGGAGCACTCCTGAAGACGCGGGGCTCGCCGTTGCAGCCGAGGGCCTGCACGTCGGAAACATGATGGTCTCGAATGGCACTGGGAATGATGTACATGATGAGCGCTACTTTGAAGGAAAGCTGAACGCGTCTTCGACGCGGGACGAGCTGCTGTACTGGGACCAGGAGATGCGTTCCTGGTCGTACGGCCATTTGGTGCTGTTGGGTTTGAAATCCCTAGTAAGACCCATCTATACGGGATTTCCGGGAACGCCGAATTGGGAAGATTATCCCTCAAACTATCAGCAGGCCGAGCAGGCACACCAAAATGGCGGCATCGCAATATACGCGCACCCCGCGTTACGGTTTGGCGAGATTCCAAGTGGGTCGCTCGCCGGAGAATCCGTGGTCGATGTTGCGCTAGGGGCGATCGACGATTTCGAAGTGTTTTGCAGTCACGACGAGACTTCGATGGAGCTGTGGTACAGGTTTCTCAATCTCGGATTTCACTTGGGGATTAGCGGCGGAAGTGATGCTTTCCTCAATAATCACTTCTCTTTCCTTGCCGGTGGCGAACGTGTGTACGTCTACACCGGCCGAGAATTGACTTACGATGCGTGGATCGGTGGCCTGAAGCGTGGTCGCACATTCGCAACAGTCGGACCATTGTTGACGTTCACCGTCGATGGCCGCATGGCTGGCTCTGAACTGCGATTTGCGGAGGCACAGCGCGCCGTGCCGGTCCGCATTAGAGCCGATTCCACAATTCCGATGACCCGGATCGAAATTGTGATGAATGGCGACATTGTGGCCACCGCCTCCAGCCGGACGCCGACGGAACACTTGCAATGGTCCGGAAGGGTGCCTATATCCAAGAGCAGTTGGATCGCTGCCCGCATCTGGGGACCGGACAACGATCGTATCGCAAATGGACCCTCGCGCTGGTCCCAGCGGCGATCGCCGTCGCTCGTATTGCTGGCCCATAGCGGACCGGTGTACATATCTATCGCCGGACAGCCGATTTTATCTGCGGCAGACCGGGAGTTTTGCCTGCATTGGATTGACACGTTAACAGCGCGAATTAACAAGGAAGGCAGCTTCGCCGATGCGGCTCATCGCAATGACGTACTGGCGTCATTTGCTCGCGCCCGGCGGATATATGAACGAATGGGAATCGAACGTCAAGGAGAAAACCAATGAATGGCCTGCTGAGGAAAAGCCAAATTGTAGCGATACTCATTGCCACAGTCTTGTTCGGTTGCATCATGGTCAAGAAAATGTATTCGGCCTCGGTAAGCCGCCGGCCCGAATGGGTATCGAGTAGAACGTATCGCATCCTCGTTCGAGTGGATCCCCTCGACATCGGCGCGCGCAAATCGGACGAAATGCCCACACGTATCCATATCAGCGCCGCAGACGTGCGCGAACACACAGGGACCAAAGGCTTGATTGATGTCGCGTCGCTGCAAGTCGAGCAGTATGATCTTTTGACTGGTAAAGCAATTCCGTATGGAAAGTGGGCGTACGCGACTGCCAATTGGGAGGTCCCTTACCGCTGGTACGACGACTCAATTCCCGAGAACTTTCCTGAAGTCGTCGGCAACATTAATCCTGATACAGGCGAGTTGAAGTTTACGCCGGAGCGGAACTGGGGCTACCTCTATGAAACACTGGGCGACTGGAAAGGCGGCAATCTTGCCTGGACTCATGCACAACGAGAACGGCAACCTTCTTATTACGCGATCTACTTCAATCTGCTCCCTCCGGGCGCGCAACCCGATCAGCTTCCTCGCCGTGGATTCATTGGTGACGGTACCGAAAGAATCGAGGAAACCGGAGAAAGCACAGATGGCATGCTGCTTAGCCGAATTGACGTTGCGGACTGGAACGGCGACGGTCTTGCTGACATCCTCGTGGGGGGAGAGCGTGGCGGCATTGTCTGGTATCCCAATCGTGGCACCAAGACTCATCCCTATTTCCCGTACGCGAAATTAATGTTCACGGCGGATGGCAAGCCGCTCGACGTTGGTTTCAGCGCAACACCACTCGTTATCGACTGGGACGGAGACGGTGTCCGGGATCTCCTCTGCGGCGTCGAATGGAATCGCGTCGTCTGGTACAAGAATATCGGCACCAACGCCAATCCGAAGCTGGTCTACAAGGGGTTGGTATACACCGACGATGGCAAGCCCATGCAGTTGCCACACGAGCCGGTGCCGGAAATCCAAGGTGTCTACAAAACGGACTACCACCCGGTGCTTGCGGCCGCTGACATCAACGGGGGCGGGCGAGTGGACATCCTCGCCGGTGGTTATGTGACCGGGCGTATCTACCGCTTCGATAATCTCGGTTGGAGCAAGAAAGACCATACCCCAATCCTGCACTATATGGGACCGCTCGAAGCCGATGGTAAGCCGCTCGACGTGGGGTGGGCGGCCGCACCTACCGTGGCTGACGTCAACGGCGACGGCCTCCTCGATATTATTTCCGGCGACATGCCGATGACGGCCAAAGGGGGTGATTCTTCGAGCAGCGAAAACTTCCTCTACTACTTCAAGAACGTGGGCACAAAAGCCGATCCAAAGTTCACCAAAATGAAATTTCCGGTGAAGGGGAAGTTCCCTTCCGGAGCGATTGCCGCGCCTCGCTTGATGGACCTCAACAATGATGGCTTGCTCGACTTGGTGGTTGCGCGGGACACCGATCTTTCAATTTACATGAACATCGGCACGAGGACATCGCCACTTTGGCAATATGCGCCACCACTTCCTGGGAAATGGCATACCGCGCCCCTTTATGGAGGGGGCACGCAGTTTGTGGACTGGAACGGTGACGGCCATTTCGATCTTGTGCAGGGTTTCTCGGTACGCCTTAACGAGAATAGGGGCAATCCGCAGTTCTTTGGTCTGCCGACTAGCATTCTTGGACCTGGCCAGAAGATTCACCACTCTTCGCCCTATGGAGATCCTTGGACGTTTACTTACGTGGTCGACCTCGACGGCGACGGTAACCCGGACATACTCTATGCAACCCATTCTGGCAATGTTTACTACCACCGGAATCTAGGCACGGCAAAGGCTCCCCACTTTGACGATAAGGGTGTGCTTCTGACCACTAGCGACGGTCGACCGATCAAGGTTGGCCCAATGCCGGGCCACAAGTGGAACTTTGACGTCCTCCAAGGCGCACGCACGACGGTAGCCGCCGCTGATTTCGGTCGCGACGGCAAAGTCGATCTAATCGTCGGCGATACCTACGGCTACGTTCGTTATTACAGAAATCTCACCAGCGGTACGCATCCGGTTTTTGCGCCCGCCGTCGTTATCGCCAAGGTAGCTACGCGGCTAGTACCGACTGTCGCCGACTGGAACGGAGACGGCTGGCCCGATGTCATTATCGGCAGCAACCGTTCCTGGGTCATCCTGAACTCTGGGCACAAGGGCGGCAACCAGTTTCTTCCGGCGCGGTTGCTGCGGTTAGGCCCTCCGAACGCGACCGGGAGCGACGCCTTAGAGCAATCGAAGGACGATGACGCCGGTTTGCTGCCGTACGAATCTGTTGTATCGGCAGTGGACTGGAACGGCGACGGTGACGTCGACATTCTGGCGCGGGCTTCCTATGGATATTTGTGCTGGTTCGAGCGCTCGTTTCTTGAGCATGGCTATGCACCGGCACAGGTGCTCACAATCACAAGGAAACAATAGGAAGTATGAGGACTCATGCAACTTGTGCAAAGAATCTTAAAATGGGTCGTGCTTGCCGTCGGCGCGTGCGCTATGCCGTGCATAGCCGCTGTTTCGCCAGCGCCATTACAGCACCCGCCGACCGGCTTATCTCCTGATGTGCAATCTGCACGTGGGGTATTTCCGCCGATGGTCGTCGCCCGTACAGACGAATTCTATAAGCCGGCGCTGCTCAAGGACGGGCGGTTGATTGCGGTCGCGCTGTCCAAGGTCAACGGCGTACAAGAGGGGGAAGCAATTTACTCGTCCGACAATGGCCGGACCTGGAGTGGCCTTAAGAAGCTGTTCGTGTTACCACGCAAAGCAGGCACGTTCGGCTACTTCGATTTCCTTGTCGACCGCGAAGGTGAGCTGCACTTCTTTTTCCTGCTGGACCCATCAACCGCATCTACGAAGGAAGGGCATACGAGAAAGAAAGACGGAGAAGAGCTGGACATTTGGTCTCTCAAGTCCATTTCTGGAATGACCGGATGGAAGGGTCCCAAACGGATCTGGCAGGGGCGGGGCGGCGATCTTCTATCTGTGATTCAACTGCGCAGTGGCCGCTTACTGCTCCCGATCAGCTATCGCACGCATCGGAACTGGGCAAACCGCGGCAGCGGCTTCGATGCATTTACCTATACGGGCGAGTTCGACAGTTCCGCGCTATACTCCGACGACGACGGAGACACCTGGCATCGATCACCGAGCGTCCTGAAAACGCCCACTCCCGATATAACCACGATCGAAGGAGCTATCGAACCTGTCGTCATTCAACTCAAGGACGGACGTGTCTGGATGCTGATTCGGACCCAGATGGGACGCTTCTACGAATCGTATTCCAACGATGACGGAACAACTTTTTCAGCTGCCCGACCGACCAGTCTGATTTCTTCCGACTCGCCGGCCGGACTCGTCCGTCTGCCCGATGGGCGAATGTTGATGATCCTGAACCACAGCCTGCGATTTCCCTACGCGTACGGCGGCCGCCACGTGCTTCACGCGGCCATTTCCGATGACGATGGGCGCACTTGGCGCGGGTATCGCGAGATTGTCCGTGATCCTCTGCGACAAGAACCGCCACCGCCGGGAGGCGATTTTGGGCCTGCGTATCCCTATCCGGCCGTGACCAGAGACGGTAAGGTCGTATTCGCCCTCGCCTGTGCGACTGGGACCCGCAATGCGGACCCGAATACAGAACCGGGTTTTGTGCCGAAGCAACGACGCAGCCTTTACTTGCTAGATTCTGAGTGGCTCGAAGAGACTTCCCAGCAGACGGATTTTTCAGCCGGAGTTGATGACTGGTCAATCTTCGGCGTGCACGAAGTGGAATTAGTGCCCGATCCGACGAAGGCCGGGGCTCGAGTGCTCAGCATTCGCAAGACCGAGCCTGATTGGCCAGCGGCTGCGGTATGGAACTTTCCCATGGGAACCCGCGGTCAGCTGCGGCTGAAAATTATGCTCAAGTCTGGATTTGCTGGCGCTCAAATCGGGCTGACCGACCACTATTCCGTACCATATGACCCAGAGGACAGCTTCTACAACCGTTACAACTTCCGAATCGGCCCGAATGGCCGCCTCAAGGATGGCGATACGCTTGAGCCGAACCGTTGGTACGACATCGAGTTGAGCTGGGATACCATTGCGCGCGAGGGGCGCGTCTTAATCGATGGTCGTCAGGTCGAAGTTCTGCCCCTGCTGCACGAGAGTGACGGTATTTCATACCTGCGGCTGAAGTCTACATCCGCCGACAGGGATCCGGCAGGATTCCTTATCGGCTCGGTGGATGCCGAAGTTGTTCCGGTCCACCCTTCGAACGAGGAAAAGTCAGTTGGGGAAGTTCCTCATCCCAAATCCCTGACGGAAGCGCAGGCCTGGATCAATCACCTCTGGGACCTGCAATCCGACTGGCCTCAGTTGGACCATTATCGCGAAGCCAATCTAGCCCTGCCGCCCCCCAGCCGAACCGAGCGACGCATAGTATTTCTTGGGGACTCAATCACGGAGTCGTGGAATCTGGTGCGCTGGTTTCCGGGCAAACCATACATCAACCGTGGCATTGATGGACAAACGACACCACAGATGTTGCTACGCTTCCGTGCCGACGTGATCAGGCTTCAACCGAAGGTCGTGGTCATCTTGGGTGGAACGAATGACTTGGCGGGCAACACGGGACCAACAACGCTCGATGCTATCGAGCAGAACTATGCCGCAATGGCAGATATTGCTGTGCGCAACGGAGTTGTTCCCGTCCTCAGTTCGCTGCTGCCGATCCATGATCATGGTCCGGAAAAGATGACCCAACGGCGCTCTCCGGACCAGATATTGGCGCTAAACAGCTGGTTGCGGCAGTATTGTGCTGATCATCACTTAATTTACCTCGACTATTTTCACCACATGGCTGATGGCGACGGCATATTGCGCGCGGAGTTGTCCGATGACGGACTCCACCCGAACGCCGCAGGCTTCTCCGTGATGGCGCCGCTGGCAGAGCGAGCGATCGAAGCCGCTCTAGCACCTAGACCTAAGCCGGGAGTGGGCACTCGCGCGTCGCTTTTTTAGCGAATTTGAGGAACCGTGGTGCGCTCTGGTCAATCCCTCGATCCTCTGGGAAACAGGGTTGAGCCTGACCCATCGAGGGAATACATTTGAGACAGTTTCGAGTTAAAAACGGTTGCTTAAATCTTCTTTGCTTCCTCGAGTTCCGCGTTGAGACGCGCCTGGTAGGCGGCGAGCTTCTTCGCATCCTGACGCGCGCGGGCCGCATAAAAGATCAAGCCAAGAGACCGGCGGTGTCGTTGGCTGGGATTGCCGTCGGCACGATGAATTGTGCCCGCATGGTGAACCAGAAGATCCCCCGGTGATGCCACGATGGGCGCTTCTGCGCTGCGGTCCGCGGAATTGTAGTCGGTTATTCCCTGGGAGAAGCCAAGAACCCCGCTGCTTCCATGAGGACGCAGGTCTCTGTGCCGTGAGCCGGGAATATACCGGATGCAGCCGTTGTTTTCATCCACAGGATCCAGGGCGAGCCACATGACGACGGCTTCATTGGGCTCCAGCATGAAGTAATAGCCATCCTGATGGGGAGGAGTGGGCTTTCCGATTGCAGGTGGCTTGTTGAACCATTCCAACTCTTTGGGTACTACCCGATCGTCTAAAAGTATCTCGGCTAAACCTGTCCATTTTGGTTGCGCGATCAGGCCGGCGAAATATTCGTCATGCTCCTTCATTCGGGCCATCTGTTTCAACGTGGCCGGATTATTGCGATCTTCATAATACACATCGGTACGCTGAAGGCTGGGAACGCACTCAGTAATGTAACGCCCCAACTCATGATTTAATTTCGCGAGTTCGGCAAGAGATAAGAAGCTGCGAATGACTGCGTAGCCATCACGGTCAAATTTCTTTTTAATCTCCTGCACGTCTTCTATTGGATTGGTCATTCCTGCCTCCTTGCAGTTTTCTTACGGATGGGTTGAAGAATTGCGGGGATCACCTTTGATCCGGCCGCCGGTCTTTCCCGCTCGAGCATTCGAAGTGTGATCCCGACGGGTTGGAACCTCTGAGCGCACTACCTGGGCCTCGGCATATCCGTGGCTGATAAAGCTGCCGTCGAACAAGTAGACAAAGCCATACGAGGATGCAACCAGCAAATCTTTATCTCCATCCCGGTCCCAATCGACTGCCGCAGGT
>JBAUHD010000033.1:0-6997 GCA_049680085.1 Acidobacteriaceae bacterium | reverse complement strand
TTCAGCGCGCACACCGGCATTGGCACTTTGCCGATTGTCTGGTATGGGACGGAGGCGCAGAAGAAAAAATATCTGCCGAAACTGGCTACTGGCGAATGGCTGGCGGCCTATGCGCTTTCCGAGGCGACGAGCGGGTCGGATGCGATGAATATTAGGGCGCGCGCCGTGCGTGAGGGAGAGAGCTATGTACTGAACGGCGAAAAAATGTGGACGACCAACGCCGGGTTCGCGGATTTGTTTACCGTGTTCGCAAAAATTGCGGACCTCGCTGAGCCGGACCTGAGTAAAGCGAAGATGTCGGCGTTTCTTGTGGAGCGCTCGACGCCTGGCCTCAGCATTGGAGCGGAGGAGCACAAGCTTGGGATTCGCGGCTCGTCCACCTGCCCGCTGATTTTGAGCGACTGCCGGGTTCCGGCGGAGAACCTGCTGGGAGAGGCGGGCAAGGGGCATCACATCGCGTTCAACATTCTGAACATCGGGCGATTCAAGCTGGGCGCCGCTTGCGTGGGCGGATCCCGGACCTCGTTGAAAAATGCGATTCAGTATGCGCGGGAGCGGACGGCCTTCGGCAAGCCCATCTCGGAGTTTGGGCTGATTCAGGAGAAGATTGCGGATGCCGCTGTGCGCATTTATGTGGGGGAGTCGATGGCCTACCGCACGATTGGGGCCATCGACGCCGCGCTTGCCGGCGCGGAAGACGCGAAGGAGATTCAGAAACGGATTGAGGAATACGCCATTGAATGCTCGGCGCTGAAGGTGTGGGGCAGCGAGATGCTGGACGCGGTGGTGGACCACACGGTGCAGATTTTTGGCGGCTATGGATATGTGGAGGAGTATCCGGCGGAGCGGGCCTATCGCGATTCGCGCATCAACCGCATTTTTGAGGGGACGAACGAGATCAACCGGCTGATCATCGCCGGATTTGTGATGAAGCGCGCGATGGGCGGGCATCTTCTGCTGCTGCCGGCGATTAAAAATCTTATGGACGAAATTCTTGCGCCGCCTTCGTTTTCCCCGGAGGGAGCCACGGGCGACTTGCTGGCGCGCGAGGGGAAGATGCTGGCGAATGCCAAAAAGCTGTTTCTGTTTGCGACGGGCTCGGCGAGCCAGAAGCATTTGAACGGGCTGGCGGACCAGCAGGAGATTATGGCGGCGCTTGCCGATATGATCATGGAAATTTACGCGCTGGATTCGGCATTGGCGCGGGCCAGGAAACTTGCCGCGAGCCAGAACGCGAAGGCCGAGGTGGCGGAAAGCATGACTCAGCTTTACGCGGCCAGGGCATTCAATATTATGGAATGCTCGGCGCGTAAGATCATCGCCGCGTGTTCGGATGGGGATGCGCTGCGGACAAACCTTGGCATCCTGCGCCGGTTTGCGAAGCACGAGCTGGCGGACGCGGTGGCGCTGGGGCGCACGATTGCGCGGGCTGCTGTGGATCATGGGAGTTATCCTTTGTAGAGGGGTCGGATCACTGGCGGGAGTAGCCCGCGTAACGTAAATTACGCATCTTAGCTTTCACGTTATGCAGTGGCGGACTGGTGCAGTAACGACTTCTCCCGTGGTCCGGTGTCGCGTGCGAGTTGGTCGCGTGTGCCGGTTGACGGAGTATCGCGAGAAATCGCTGTTGGAACGGGGCGGAAGAAGAACCATGTTGCGCACGGTACTGATTGGCTGCGCTCGGAGATCGGGCGCATTTTTTGTCTTACTCGCGGTCGCGATTCTGGGAGGATGTGTCTCCGTTCTTGCGCAGTCGCCGGTGCGCAGCCGGATTCCGCAGGAAGTGAATCCGAATGCCATTACGGCATTGGCTGGGAGTGTGAATCCGCGCGCGAAGGCCGCGTTTGATATTGGCCACGTCCAGCCGTCAGTTCCGCTCGCCGGAATCACCATCTATTTCAAGCCCTCTGCCGCGCAGCAGGCCGCGCTCGATGCCCTTCTTCAGGAACAGCAGACGCCGGGCTCGCCGAACTACCACAAGTGGATGACTCCCGCCGAGTACGCGAGCCGGTTTGGGCTTTCGACGAGCGATGTGGAGAAGGTGGAAGGCTGGCTGGAACGGCAGGGATTTTCGATTGACAGGGTGGCGAACAGCCGAAACGCGATTACGTTTTCCGGAACGGTGGGGCAGGCGGAGTCGGCGTTTCGGACCGAGATCCACCGGTACAGGATTGATGGCGTGACGCATATCGCGAATGCGAACGCGGTTTCTGTTCCGTCGGCGTTTGCGGGGGTGGTGCTCTCGGTGCGGAACATCAGCGATTTTCGGCCTCATCCCCTGCACCGCGTTCGCGCTCGCGAAGCCGCAAGCCCGCAATACACGTTCAACAGCGGGGCGTCGCATTACCACTTTCTGGCTCCCGGCGACGTTGCGACGATTTACGATCTCAACCCACTTTATGGCGGCGGGTACACAGGGAGCGGGCAGACGATTGTCATCGTGGGGCAGAGCGCGATTGTGGCCTCGGACATTGCGCATTTTCAACGTGCAGCGGGCCTGACGGCGAAGGCGCCTGTGATGACGCTGGTTCCGAACACAGGGTCCAGCGCGGTGAGTGACACAGGCGGCGACGCGGATGAATCCGATCTGGACGTTGAGTGGGCGGGCGCGACTGCGCCAGCCGCGACGATTGATTTTGTGTATGTGGGGAACAGCCAGCAGGCCAGCGTTTTTGACGCGATGAACTATGCCATTGACAACAATCTGGGATCGGTGATCAGCACCAGTTATGGCGCGTGCGAGGCGGCGTTTCCAAGCCAGGAGGTGAAGACGCTGGAGAGTTGGTTTGAGCAGGCCAATGCGCAGGGGCAGACCATTGTGGCCGCCTCGGGCGACAATGGAGCGACCGATTGCGAAACCAGCACGGCCTCCGACCGCGCGACGCATGGGCTGGCCGTCGATATACCCGGTTCGTCGCCCTACGTCACGGCAATTGGAGGAACGGAATTCGCGGCGGACGCGAGCGCGCCCGGAAGTTACTGGAATTCTTCGAATGGCGCGGGGGAGGCTTCGGCGATTCAATACATTCCAGAAATGGTTTGGAATGACACGTCGCCATCTTTGGGGATTCAAGCGGGCGGCGGCGGTGCGAGCGCGATCTTCGGCAAGCCTTCCTGGCAGCGCGGGGCGGGAGTGCCAAACGACGGCAAGCGCGACGTGCCGGATATTTCGCTGAATGCGTCGCCGAATCACGACGGGTATCTTTACTGCGCTTCCGGCGTCGACTCCAGCAGTTGCACAAATGGATTTCTGAATGGCAAAGGGAGTCCGAATGTTGCGGGCGGGACCTCATTCGGAGCACCAATTTTTTCCGGGATTCTGGCGATTCTGGCACAGAAGCTCAATGCCGGTCGTTTAGGCAATGTCAACCCGCAGATTTATACCCTGGCGGCGTCGAACGATTCCGGCGCCTTTCATGACACGACGAGTGGGAACAACAAGGTCCCGTGCGCGGCGGGCTCGACCAATTGCACCTCGTCGCCAATTGGCTATGCGGCGGGGCCGGGTTACGACTTGGCGAGCGGGTGGGGATCGATTGACGCGGCCAGCTTTATCGGGTTGTTTCCGGCGTCAAGCTCCAATGCGACGACGACGGTGCTGACGGCTTCGAATTCGGCTCCGGTGGTGAACAACGCGGTTATGTTGACGGCTATGGTGACGAGCAACAGCGGCGCAACCACGCCGGCGGGCAGCGTGCAATTTGTGGTGGACGGCGCGAAGGCGGGCGGCGCGGTCACGCTCTCGAACGGGTCTGCGGCCTACAGCTATACGCCGGCCACCGCCGGTTCGCATACCATCGTGGCCAATTACACGCCGTCCAACGCTTCGGCCAGTGCGGCTTCCTCGGCGAGCATTGTCCTCGCGGTTTCGGCGGCGGCGGCCGGCGGGTCGCTCAAAATTACGGCTACGGATGTGACGGTGCAGCAGGGCAGCAGCGCAGTATCGACAGTGGCGCTCGCGAATACGCCGGCTGGTTTCAGCGGGTCACTCGCGCTCAGTGTTTCGGCGCCGAGCGCGCTGACGAATGCCTGCTTTGCGTACACGAATCCGACGGCTGCTTCGGTCGGATCGGTGACGATTTACACCTCGAAAAGCGCGTGCGCTTCGATTGGCAGTGGCCGCGGGGGGGTGCTGGGAAAGACTTCGGGCACGGCGGGCGCTCTCGCGGGCGGAGCGACCGGAGGAGCGCTGGCTGCTCTGGCGATTTTTGTTCTGCCGGGATTCCGGCGGCGGCGCTGGGCCGGGCTGGGGGTCGTCGTTCTGCTGACGGCTCTGAGCTTTGGAGTAAGCGGATGCGGCAGCAGTCCGGGAAGTTCGGCCAGTTCCAAAGCAGCGACGGGTTTGACGTCGGCTCCGCTGGGAAAGTACACGCTGACGCTGACCGGAACGGACAGAAAGCTGAACTTGTCGGCGACGACGACCTTTACTCTTACTGTGAACTGAAATCGATGAAGGGAGAATGGCGCGCTCCTTCTCCCTTCTTGTTTTGCTGAAGCCACTCAGGCGTACGGCTTTGCGTGGACGTCTTCTATTACTTGATAGTTACTATGGGCCACGGGGCGAAGTTACTTTGATAGTTACTGCGCCGGGGAAGATTCTTATTGACCCGCTGTTTCCGCGAACCCTATAATCGCTTAGTTTTCCATAAAAAATCAAGGTCCCAGGACCGAATTAGTTGAATCATCAGTGGGCCTTTTGGGGTGGCTGTAGATTTCTCCACCAGCCCGCTGCGTTGTGTTTTGCCCTGGAGTTCCAATGCGCACGAATCGAACGTTTTTGCACCGTCCTGCCTGTTTTTCCGGTTTTTTTTCTTCGCTTGCCTCTCCGTCCGCGCGCCGCTTTCCGCGGCTTCTCGCGGTGGGACTGGGCGCGCTGCTGCTGTGCGCCACCAGCGCGCACGCGACCACGCAGACGCTGACGGTGAACACGCTGGCCGACTCGAATGACGGAGCCTGCGACAGCACCACCTGCTCGCTTCGGGACGCCATTGTGCTGGCCAACCTGGATACGGGCGACACGATCCAGTTCTCGGTGGCGGGGACGATTACGCTGACGAGCGCGCTGCCGGGGATTGCGCAGAGCATGACGATTCAGGGTCCGGCGACGGGAGGCGTGACTGTCTCCGGCGGCAACTCGACCGCGGTTGGGACGATCTTCGCGATCACTTCCTCATCCGCAACGGTATCGATAACGGGGCTGACCATTGCCAACGGAAACAGCCCGGACGGCGTTAGCGGCGGAATCCACGACGCCTTCGCTACGCTGATCGTGACCAACAGCACGTTTTACCACAACACCTCTTCCGCGTCCTCTGGCGGCGGCAGCGGAGGCGGCATCTCCAGCAACGGCGGCGCGGTGACGGTGATTAACAGCACTTTCGTGGGGAACACCCTTGCTGGAGCCAACAGTTTCGGCGGCGCAATTGTTGCCGTTAACGGCACATTAACTGTGGTCAACAGCACTTTCTACGGCAACTCCGCCAGCAGCGGGGGCGCCATCGACAACGTCGGAGCCACGCTCTCCGTAAGCAATAGCCTCTTGACCGGCGATACGGGCGGGGAGTGCGTCGGCACCGGATGTCCGACGAACGGCACCGGCGGCAACGTGGTGGGCGTGACCGCGGCACAGGCCAGCCTGCTTCCGCTGGGCAACTATGGCGGGACGACGCGGACCATGTTGCCGCAGCCGGGGAGCACGGCGATTTGCGCGGGCAGCGCGAGTGATGTTCCGAGCGGCGTCACGGCCGATCAGCGCGGATTTGCTTTGAACGCGGCGAATTGCAGCAATGGCGGCGTGGACGCGGGCGCGGTGCAGACGGCGTATGTGAAAGTCACGGGCAGCCTCGCGAGCAGCTACACCGGGCCTGAGGACGTGGACCTTACCGGGCTCAGCGGCACGGTTTCGACTTCGGGCATTACCCTCAACGGAGCCGTCAACCTTATTGGTCCGGGAGCGAACAAGCTGACGCTTTCGGGGGGAAATGCGAACCAGGTCCTTTCGGTCTCCTCGGGCGCGAACGCGGCGATTTATGGCGTGACCGTGGCGAACGGAGCCAACACCCCCCTCGCCGGAGGCGGCATTGATAACCAGGGAACGCTGGCGATCCTGAATAGCGCAATTTCCGGCAACACTGCCGGTTCAGGCGGCGGGATCTATAGCGTCGGCACGCTGACCGTCATCAACAGCACGTTTTCAGGGAATTCCGCCCCCTCGGGGAATGGCGGCGGGATTGACAGCCAGGGCACGCTGACCGTCATCAACAGTACTTTCTCCAACAATACCGTCGTTGGCGGTGCCGGGGATGGCGGAGCGATCCAAAGCGGCGGTACGCTGACCGTGGTCAACAGCACTTTCTCCGGCAATTCCGCGGACACTGCCGGAGCAATCGAAGTTTTCAGCGGTTCCGCCACCATCGACAACAGCATTTTTGCGGACAATGCAGCCACCGGTTCGGGCGCGGGCCTTCACAACTCGGGAACGCTGAACGCCGGTAATAACATCTATCACTCCAATCTGGATGGCGGCTCCACGGAAGATGATTGCAAGAACTGCACCAGCAATGCGAACGCGGTGACTGCGAGCGGCGAACCGCTGGTCGCGCTGGGCAGCTACGGAGGCCGAACCCAGACTCTGCTGCCGCTGCCGATCACCACCGGGGCCATCTGCTCCGGTTCTTCATCGCTCGCGCTCGACGAAAACGGCTCTGCCCTGACCACCGATCAGCGCGGAGTCGCGGTCGGCGTGGGCGGCTACTGCGCTTCCGGCGCGGTGGACGCGGGCGCGGTGCAGACGAATTACCAGTCGGTGCAGTTCACGAATGACACCGGCTACACCGCGCTGGTGAATCAGGTTGTGAGCCCCTCGCCGATTCTCTCCGTCACGGAGAATGGGCAGAATGTGGGCGGGATTCCTTTGACGCTCAGCTTCGCCGGATCGGGAACAGCGAGCGGGTTGGGCCCGGTGACCACGGTTGCGGGCACAGGCGCGACCTTCAGC
>JBAUHD010000032.1:0-7876 GCA_049680085.1 Acidobacteriaceae bacterium | reverse complement strand
CTTCGGCACCACTCGATTCGACGCCAACCTCAGCGGCAAGGATCTCTTCTTCGCCGTCTACACCGTGGACGACAGCACCGCGACCACTCCATCGGCCAACCCGCTCAGCCTTATCAATGAGAGCCTGCGCGAGCAGGTCGCCAGCGTCGAAGAGCAGCATATCTTCTCGCCAAACCTCCTCAACACCGCGCGCCTCGGCTTTTCCCGCGCCAGCTACTTCTTCACCGGCTCCACTCCCGTCGATCTCCCCGGATGGGTTGCGGGGCGACCCATCGGAACCCTCATCATCAGCGGCAGCACCGCGTCCAATGGCGCATCGCAAATCACGCTCGCCGGAGCCAACGTCGGCAGCAACAACACCACCACCCGCAACCTTTTCACCTATTCCGATCACATTTACTGGTCGCGCGGACGCCATCAAATCGAAGCCGGTCTCTGGTTCCAGCAGATTCAATCCAACGACAACCTCGCCCAGAACCAGTACGGCCAGGCGTCCTTCAGTACCCTTGCTTCCTTCCTGCAGGGACAGGTAAAAACCTTCACCGTCGTGCCGTCTCCCACGCCGCTCAACTGGCGCTCGCTTGAAAGCGCCGCCTTCATTCAGGACACAATCAAAGTTACCCCGCGCCTTGAAGTCCGCGCCGGTCTCCGCGTTGAATCCACCAACGGATGGAACGAAGCCCACGACCGCGCCTCCAATTACCTGCTCGTCAACGGAGCGCTCCAGACCGAGCCGCGCATCGGCAGTTCCGCTCTCACCAAAAACCGCGCCCTCTTTCTGCCTGAGCCGCGCATCGGCTTTGCCTGGGATGTTACCGGAAAGGGCACAACCTCGGTGCGCGGCGGTTTCGGCCTCTATCACGGCCTGCTTGACACGCTTGACTATCGCCTCGATCAGACCGCGCCCTTCAACACCACCGTCAGCATCAAGAACACCACCGTCGCCGACCTGAACATTACTCCGGGATCGGCCTCGCCGTCTGGGGGTCTCGTCTCGCCCAGCAGCGTGCAGACTGATATTGCCACGCCCACAACTCTCTCCTGGACGCTCGCCATCGAGCAGGCCCTCGGCGCGAACTCCGCCTTCACGCTGCGCTACGTCGGCTCGCACAGCTACCATCAAATTCTCTCTGTCGATCAAAACGAACCCGTCCCCAACTTCCAGCCCGACGGAACCGTCTACTATCCCGCCGGAGCGCAGAATATCAATCCGCAGCTCGCCAACTCCACCTCATGGATATCGCAGGGGGTCGGCCTCTACAACGCGCTTGAAGTGCAGCTCCGCCGCAACCTCACGCACGGCCTCGAATTCCGCGGCAACTACACCTTCTCCAAAAATCTCGATGATGGCTCCGCCTGGAACACAAGCGTCAGCGGAAACACGCCCGCGTATGTCTCATTCCCGCTCCGCCCCAAGTGGGACTGGGGCCCTGCCGCCGGCGACGTTCGCCACATCGCCTCCGTCAATGCTCTCTGGGAGCTGCCCGTTGGTTCCGGCCATCTTCTTCTCGGCAATGCAGGCCCGCTCGCCCGCACCGCTGCCACGGGCTGGTCGCTCAGCGCCATCGTCATCGCGCAGTCAGGCTTTCCTTTCTCGCCACAGCTCGGCTACAACCCCACCGGCAACGGAGACACCCGCAACCCCGTCCGCCCCTCCTGGAACCCGAATTTTCACGGCTCCCTCTATCCACGAACTCCCTCGCAATACTTCAATCCCGCCGCCTTCATCACTCCGGCTTCCGGAACCTACGGCAATGTCTCGCGCGATGCGCTGAGGGGTCCGGGCCTTTCTGAGTTGGATTTCTCCACTCTCAAAAACACTCGATTAAGCGAGCGTCTCCGCCTTCAGTTTCGGGCGGAGTTCTTCAACATCCTCAACCACACCAACTTCCTCACGCCCAATCCCGTCGTCTTCACCTCGGCCACCTCTGGCGTCTCCCCCACTGCCGGAGTCGTCACCGCCACCTCCACCTTCTCACGGCAGATTCAGTTCGGCGCAAAGCTGATCTTTTGACCCCGATCATTCGGCTGAAGCGATGAGAGGATCAGTCACCCCCGATTCCTCTCATCGCTTGGCAGTACAGGCGCATTGCATCTTGCCCGCGAACTCTTTTTAACGGCTACTAAAGCTCTCGGGGTGTGATAACAGGCCAAGTCACTCATTGAAGTGCGAGATCGGGTCCATGTTTCGGCGATTCGGAACCGTGAATTCAAACTGACCCGCTGCCCTACTTCTTCTCCGGCACCCGGACCACAAATTCTGTATGTCCCGGCTCGCTGGAAAACTTGATTTCGCCGCCGAACTGGCCGACCACGATGCGGTGGGCGATGTCCAGACCGAGGCCCGTGCCCACGCCCGCCGGTTTGGTGGTAAAAAACGGTTCGAAGATATGGTCCCGGTTCTCCGACGCAACGCCAGTGCCCTCATCGGCTATCCCGATGAAGGCCGAGCCGCTCTCAGCCCCGTCTTCGGTCCATGTACGAATCACGATTTCGCCCTTTTCGGGCGAAGCGTCGATGGCGTTGTCCAGAATGTTGGTCCATACCTGGCTCAATCCGGTGCCTGTGGTCTTGATTTTGGGAATCCCCGCTCCGAAGACCTTCCGAATACTCAACTGCTTCTGCCGGAATTTATGCGCAAGGATGGTCAGGGTGCTCTGAATACTCTCGTGAATATCGATTTCGCGCTCGCGGTTCTTGTCGTCGTAGGCGTATTTTTTGACCGCGATCACCAGGTCCGTGACCCGCGTGATGCTCTCCTCAATGGTGCCCACCAGTTGCAGGCTCGACACCAGCGACTCCAGCCAGTTCAGCGCGTCCGAAAGCACCTTGTCCGGAAACGCCCGCCGCGCGCACTCAATGTCCTGTTTGCCCCAGCCCACCGCGACCAGCGTCGGCGCAATCTTCCAGGCGTTCTCGACGCCCGAGCTTTCCAGCCATTCCAGCAGCGCCTCTTCGGCGTCCGACTGCTCCAGCGAGCCCATGGCCTGCGGTTTCTGGAACTTCAGCGCCTCGGTCTGCAACTCCGCCATGCAATGGCGCTGATCGGGATTCAGTTCCGTCTCGCTGAACCGCAGGCTGATCTCCTGCAGCCGCACAAGATTTTCCCGCAACTGCGACGCCGCCCGCCGCGCGGCAGCGCCGGGATTGTTCAACTCGTGCATCAGCCCCGCGGCCAGTGTCCCCAGCGAGATAAGCTTTTCCCGGTGCAGGGTTAGAATCTGATACGCCTCCAGCCGCCTGCCCATGTTTGTCAGCACACCCGCGCGCACTACCGGGCATGTGCTCATGAGACGCCAGAAAGCCGGTCCATCGACGCGCAGCAGGGTGGCGTCGGCAATGGTTTCCACATGCACGGCGCAACTGGGCGCACCGGTGAGCAGCGGAACCTCGCCAAACGTATCGCCGCTTTTCAGCGTTCCCAGCAGCGTGGACCCGTTATCCGCCTCCGGCTTGGTGGCCCGCACTGCGCCATGAAGCAGTATCCAGAAATAAAGCCGGGGCTCTCCCAACTCAGCAAGGATGGAACCCGCCGGGGCATCGATGACCTCGACTTCGCCCAGGCACTCCAGGTCTTCTTCCTTCACATGCTGAAAAAGAGGAGTCTGCCGCAACTGCGAAAGCATCTCTTTCGCAGGAACCAGCTTCGAGGCTATGTACGACTGTTTACCTTCCATCCATCCGCTTTTCTTGTCACCCCGGAAACCTTTTCTGGGAAGCACACAACGAAATGACCAACCTCGCGAGTTTTCTCGCTTTCAGAACCAAAGCGGCGCGCCTTGGAATCGCGCCAAATACGCGGCGCTCAGAACCGCGCCAAATACTGGTGCATGAACTGCACCGCAATCGAACCCTCGCCCACCGCCGAGGCCACCCGCTTCACCGACCCGTGCCGGACATCGCCGGCGACGAATACGCCCGGCAAGCTGCTCTCCAGCAGGTACGGGTCGCGGTCTTCTTTCCACCTCCGCGGCAGCTTGCCATCCACTCGCAGGTCCGGCCCGGAAAGGACAAACCCGCGCGGATCGCGCATGATTTCGCCGGGCAGCCACTCGGTGGAAGGGGCGGCTCCGATAAAAATGAACAGCCCGGACGCCGCAACCTCCTGCTCGTTGCCCCGGCAGCGCAACCTTAACCCCTCCAGGCGACTGTTTCCTATTGCTTCGATCACCTCGGAACAAGTCTCCACCTTTATATTCGATGTGCTGCGAATCCGATCGATTAAATATTTTGACATGCCGGCCTCAAGCGACTCGCCACGCACCAGCATCGTTACCTCCCGGGCATAGCCGGAAAAGTGCATGGCGGCCTGGCCGGCGGAGTTTGCCCCGCCCACGATGTAGACCTGCTCGTCCTGGCAGGCCTTTGCCTCGGCCAGCGCCGCGCCGTAATATACGCCCGCTCCGGTGAGCCGCTCGATCCCCGGAGCCTGGAGCCGCCGATAGTTGACGCCCATGGCGATCAAGGCGACGTGGCAGGAAACTTCCTTTCCGTCGCCGATGCGCACGAGCCGGTACTGATTTTCCTCTCGGATTCCAGCGGCGCATTGCGACAGGAACTCCACGCCAAAACGGGAAGCCTGTACGTGGGCACGCCGGGCCAGGTCCGCCCCGCTCACCCCGGCAGGAAATCCAAGATAGTTCTCGATTCGCGAGCTCGACCCGGCCTGGCCACCTGGAGAGGCTGGCTCAACCACCAGAGTTCTGAGCCCCTCAGAAGCGGCATAGACCGCCGCGGCCAGCCCCGCAGGGCCTGCGCCGGCGACTACCAGGTCATAGAAGTCCCTTTCGGCGTGGGTGCGCAACCCGATCTTCTCGGCCAATTCGGTCTGGTTCGGCTGCACCACGGAGGAGCCGTCCGGGAACAGCACGGCCGGAAGCCGGCGGTCGTCCAGGCCATAGCGTTCAAGCAGCGCGAACGCCTCGCCGTCGCGCTCCGGATCAAGCCATAGATACGGGACCTGATTGCGGGAAAGAAAGTCCCGGACCTGGTAGTCCTGCGCGGACCAGCGCGGGCCGATCACGCGCAGCCCCTCAAACGGGGCGCGGTAGCTGTGCTGCCAGTCGTCGAGCAAATCGTCGAGCACCGGATAAAGCTGCTCTTCGGGAGGGTCCCAGGGCTTGGTGAGGTAGTACTGGATGCGCGCGGTGTTGATGGCGCGAATGGCGGCTTCGGTGTCCGCGTAAGCGGTCAGCAGCACTCGCTTCGCGTTGGGATAAACGGCCCGCGCCTTCTCCAGAAAATCCACGCCCGTCATACCCGGCATCCGCTGATCGGAGAGAAAGAGCGCGACCTGGTCGCCGCGCTGCCCAAGTTGCGCGCAGGTATCCAGCGCCGCCTGTCCCGAGCCGGCGCGGATAATTCGATAATTCGGCCCGTATTTCCGGCGCAGATCCTGAATGATCGCTTCTAAAACACTGGCGTCGTCATCGACGGCCAAAATGACCGGCTTTCCCATTATTTTTTCAGTGTAACCTTTGGCGGAAAATGGCGCGGAGAGATGACAGTGAAAACAGATGGTTACACCTAATTTCAAAATGGAACAGTACTTTGGTGAGTGGGTGTCGATTTTTTTGTTTGCAATCCACAGGTTCTGTGGTTAGCCTTTGGTCAAATACCTCGTACCACAAATCAACCCGACTATCATAAATTTCCCTGTGGGAGTTGTGATGGAAGTACTTAGCTTGTTCTGAAAAGAAACAAGACGAGACTGGAAGCGTTACCTTTGCCGATGCAGCATACAGCGCAGCCATTGCGCGACGTGCGGCCGGTACTTTTGGAGGATGCATTGCTAGTGTAGGCAATGCGACCTCGATTCTGCCTAATATGGAATGGTGTGTGAGAAATGAACAAAATCATCCTTGCGGATAATCAGGCGATTTTCCGAGCCGGAACTGCCAAAATCCTGGCCATTGAAGACGACTTTCGCATCATCGCGCAATGCGGAGACCCGGTTCGTTTATTTCAGGTGCTCGAGACCTTTCGAGGCGCCACCCTCATCTTCTCGTCTTCGATGAAGCTCAGCACTTTGCAGACGATGGCCCGCGTGCGCTCGACCGGCAGCCGCGCCGTGGTCATTGTTGAAAATCACGAGCCCATCCAGCCCTACCTTGCGGACGGCGTCAACGGCGCGGTGCATCGCTCTGTCAGCGGCCCCTCGCTGATCGATTGTATGCGGCGGGTCATTCAGGGCGAGCGGGGTGTGGTCGCCAACGGCTGCGGGGGCACGATCCATGAGGACGACCCCGTCGGCGTGCGTGTCCGCGACCGCCTCACGCCCAAGGAAATGAAGATCGTCGCACTGATTATCCAAGGGTGCAAAAACAAGGAAATCGCGCTTCGCCTGGTCACCACTGAGCAGGTTGTGAAGAATTATCTGCGCAGCATCTATGACAAAACCGGCGTCTCCGACCGGCTCGAACTCGCGCTGTTCACCATCCACCATCGAATGCTGGCGGAAGCCGCCATCGCGGCCGGCGACCTGATCGTGCAGGCCGGTTGAATGATTTTTTCTCCGTTGCCCTTCCCCATAAAGCAACAAGCCCCGTCTTCGCGACGGGGCTTGTTGTTTCCCACCAGATTGCGGCTGTTCAGCCTGCCAGCTTTTCTCCAACCGACTTCGCCTGGGTAAATAGCAGCAGGTAATCCGGTCCGCCGGCCTTGGAGTCGGTTCCCGACATATTGAATCCGCCGAAGGGATGTGCGCCGACCATCGCTCCGGTGCATTTCCGGTTGAAGTAGAGGTTACCAACGTGGAAGTCCTGCCGCGCGCGGTCGAGTTTGGTGCGGTCTCCTGAGTAAACCGCTCCGGTCAACCCGAACTCCGTGTTGTTGGCAATGGCGAGCGCGCCCTCAAAGTCACGCGCCTTCAGGATCGCCAGGACGGGACCGAAAATCTCTTCCTGGGAAATCCGCGCTCCGGGCGCCACGTCGGCAAACACCGTCGGTTCGAGATAATACCCCTTCTCCGGAGTCTCGATTACCTTTCCGCCAGCAACCAGACGGCCGTCGGTCCGACCCACTTCGATGTAGTCGCAAATGGTCTTCAGTGCGCCTTCATTAATCACCGGCCCCATGTTCGCGTTCTCCGCGGGGTCGCCGACCTTCAGCTTCGCGACCGCCTCGCGCACGCGCTCGACGAAAATGTCATAAATTGGCTCTTCAACAATCGCTCGCGAGCAGGCGGAGCACTTCTGCCCGCTGAAGCCGAAGGCCGAGGCGACCACGCCCGCCACGGCCTGGTCGAGGTCAGCATCCGCGCTTACGATGATCGAGTCCTTGCCGCCCATCTCCAGAATGGTGCGCTTGATCCAAATCTGTCCCGGCTGTGTTTTCGCGGCGCGCTCGTGAATGTCCAGCCCGACTTCCTTCGATCCCGTAAAGGCGATAAAGCGCGTCTTGGGATGGGCGACGACCGCGTTGCCGAAGGTCGCGCCCGAGCCTGGACAGAAGTTCACCACGCCGCCCGGCATCCCCGCTTCCTCCAGCACGTCGACAAAGCGCGCCGCGATAGTGGGCGAATCGCTCGACGGCTTCAGGACCACGGTGTTGCCTGTGACGATCGCCGCCGCGGTCATGCCCGCCATAATGGCGAACGGAAAATTCCAGGGAGAAATGACCGCGCCCACGCCCAGCGGAATGTAGAGCAGCTCGTCGCGCTCACCCGGAAGCTGAATCGGAGGGGCCGAGCGCGCCAACCGCAGCGCCTCACGCGCGTAAAACTCCAGAAAGTCGATGGTCTCGCCCACGTCGGCGTCGGCCTCGGCCCAGTTTTTGGCGGTTTCATAGACCAGCCAGGAGCAAAATTCCAGCTTGCGCTGGCGGATCAACTCGGCCGCGTTCAGCAGCAGCGAGGCGCGGTCTTCGGCGCTGGTTG
>JBAUHD010000031.1:0-7276 GCA_049680085.1 Acidobacteriaceae bacterium | reverse complement strand
GCGGAGACTATGGGGATATCGGCGTAAACCCCTCGCATTCGCATGGAACCGGCAACGCTGCGGGAACGCTGGATGTTCCGCTTTTTGAAGAGGCGAAATTGCGGGGCGACGCCAAGCAGGCGCAGGCCCAGCTTGACCAGCAGCGTGCCCGGCTCAGCGACCTTGAGGGGCAAATCAGCGCCGACGTGCGCGACAGCATCCTTGACATTCAGGCCGCGCAAAAGCAGGTCGAGGTTGCGCGCAGCAACGTCGATCTGGCCCGTCAGGCATTGACCGAATCGCAGGAGCGCTACAAGGCCGGCGTGGCGGATAATCTGGCCGTTTCGCAGGCGCTCAGCGCGCTGGCACAGGCCGACAATCAGTACGTGAACAGCCTATACCGGCACAATCTGGCCAAGCTTTCGCTGGCCCGCGCGCTGGGCGTGGCCGGCAGCAACTATAAGCAGTACGTGGGAGGAAAGTAACGGTGGCGGACGAAAATCCTGAGCAGAAGCAACAGCCGCAAAACCAGGAAGTGCGTATAGCCGCGGGAGCAGGGCCCGAGCCCACCGACCCGCGCCCAAAATCGCGCCGCCGGTACATCATCATCGGCCTGGTGGCCGTGGCCATTGTGGTCGGGCTGCTGTTCTGGTGGCATTCCACCTATTACGAGGACACGGACGACGCGCAGGTGAATGGACACATCATCCAGCTCAGCGCGCGCATCGCCGGACACGTCGTCAAGGTCAACGTGGACGAGAACCAGTATGTCGACGCCGGCACGGTGATCGCCCAGCTTGACCCCAGGGACTACCAGACCGCTGTCGAGCAGGACCAGGCCAATCTGGCCAGCGCCGAGGCCGCCTACGAGGCGGCGCGGGTCAACGTGCCCGTCATCCACATCAACACCGGCTCCACGCTTTCCTCGGCAAACGCCGGCCTTTCGGGCGCGCAGGCCTCCGTCATCCAGTCGCAGCGGCAACTCGAGGCCGCCAAAGCCGCCGTCGCGCAGGCCAAGGCCAACAGCATCAAGTCGCAGCTCGATCTGGAGCGCTACACGCCGCTGGTGGAAAAGGACGTGATTTCGCGCCAGCAGTACGACGCCACGGTTGCGACCGCAGCCGGCAACAAGGCGGCGCTGGCCCAGGCGCAGGCCAATTTGCAGGGCGCGGAGGCGGGCGTGCGCATTGCCCAAGACCGCGTAAACGAGGCTAAGGCCAGCCTGAGCACAGCGCACACCGGGCCGCAGCAGGTCGCCATCCAGAAGGCCAAGGCGGACGAGGCCGCGGCGATGGTGCAGCAGGCGCAGGCCAAGCTGGATCAGGCCAAGCTGAACCTCGGCTACACGAAAATCATCGCTCCCGAGGCCGGAATCATCACCCGCAAGTCTGTCGAAGTCGGCCAGAACGTGAGCGCGGGCCAGAACATGATGACGCTGGTCTCGCTCGTCCACATCTGGGTCACCGCTAACTTCAAGGAGACGCAACTCGATAATATGAGGGCCGGCCAGCCCGTCACCATCGGCGTGGACGCTTATGGCGGGCGCACCTACGACGGCAAAATCACGCAAATCGGAGGCGCCACCGGCTCCGTCCTCAGCCTCTTTCCCCCGGAAAATGCCACCGGAAACTACGTCAAGGTCGTGCAGCGCGTCCCCGTGCGCATCGACTTCACCAACCCCAAACAGATCGCCAACCACCTGCTGCGGCCCGGCATGTCGGTCGAGCCCAAGGTGAGAGTCAAAAATTAAAACTCGCCGCCGTATTGCAGGCGAACCGGCCTTTGTGAAAAACCTGTGAAAGCTCCCGCATCCCCGGTAACTGGAGCCATCGGCCCGCATCCAAATAACGAACTGGAGGATTTTTGCAATGAGCAATCGCGCCTTGAAGGAAGTCGCGTCCAAAGGACACGACTACATCACCCCGCAGGCCGGGCAGAGCGCCCGTGGTATCCAGAAATTTGGAACTGTCATCCCGCGCCTGCCCATCGGCATTGACGAAAAAACCCGCACCCAAATTTGTGAGCAACTGAACCTGATGCTCGCCGACACTGCCACCCTGCGCGACCTTTACAAGAAGTCGCATTGGCAGGTCGGCGGACCCACGTTCTATCAGCTTCATCTGCTCTTCGACAAGCACTTCACCGAGCAAATGGCTCTCGTCGACCTGCTCGCCGAGCGCATTCAGACCCTCGGCGGCGTCAGCGTGGCCATGGCGCCCGATATCGCCGAGCTCACCCGCCTCGATCGGCCGCCCCGCGACCGCGAGGAGGTCCCGGTCCAGATTTCGCGCCTCCTCGAAGCTCACGAGTCGAACATCAAGAACGCCCGCGAGCTGGCGAAAAAGGCTGACGATCTCGGCGACGACGGCACCAATGACATTCTCATCAGCGATGTCGTGCGCACCAACGAGCTGCAGGTCTGGTTCCTGAGCGAGCATCTGGTGGAGATGCCCCTCGTGATTGCCAGATAAAGCTCCACGAGTCACTTCAAAGGCCCGGACGCCCGCCGTTCCGGGCCTTTTTGCCTTAGGGCAACGCCAACATTGGTGTACCCAGTTACAAGTCTTGTCATCCCGACCGGAGTTCGCGTAGCCGGGGTCCCCGGCACGCGCAGTGTTCGCGTGCTGGGGTGGGAAGCGAACGCAGCGGAGGGACCTGCACTTTCTTAGCGGCCCCAGTAAGCCTTAATTCACAGAATCATTTTCCTCCCCGCCGGCATCTTCTCTCCAGCTATTCTTGAAGATCAACAGCCATGCCGGTCGCCATCGATTTTTTTCTCAAATACGGCTACTCGATCCTCTTCCTCTGGGTCCTGATCGAGCAATTGGGAGCGCCCATCCCCAGCATCCCCCTGCTGCTGGCCGCCGGAACCCTGACCGCCACCCACCAGATGAACCTGTGGCTGGTCCTGCTCGCCATACTGGCCGGCAGCCTCATCAGCGACAGCGCCTGGTACCTTATGGGACGAAAATACGGCGGTGCCGTGGTCAAGCTCCTCTGCCGCCTCTCCATGGAAAGCAGCACCTGCGTCCGCCGCACCGAACGCTTCTTCGAAAAGCGCGGAGTCAGCGCCCTGGTCATCGCCAAGTTCATCCCCGGTCTTGGCACCGTCGCCCCGCCCATCGCCGGGCAAACCGGGATGAAGTTCAGCCTCTTCCTCATGTATGACGCCGCCGGCGTCCTGCTGTGGGCCATCACCTTTACGCTGGGAGGCCGCTTCTTCGGCGAAGTGCTGAGATTGCACCCCGGCGCATTGGCCTGGGTCGGCCGCTTCGGCTTCTTGCTCTTCCTGCTGCTGATGCTGGGCTTCTTCATTTCGAGGTTCCTCCGTCAGCGCGCCTTTGTCCGCGAACTGCGCATGGCCCGGCTCGACCCCAGCGAACTCAAGGGAATGCTCGACCGCAACCAGCCCGTCTATATCGTCGATCTGCGCCACCCGCTCGACTACCTGCCCGATCCCCGAACCCTGCCCGGAGCCGTGCTCATGTCCCCGGACAATCTTGTCGCCCACTGCGCTGAGATTCCCCGCGACCGCGACGTCGTTCTCTTCTGCACCTGCCCCAGCGAGGCCACGGCGGCCAAAATGGCTCTGACGATTCGCAAGCTGGGGGTGTACCGGGTGCGCCCTCTCTCCGGCGGCTTCGACGAGTGGAAGCGGCTCGGCTACCCGCTCGTAGAGATCGCGCCAACCGTCGCCGCCTGAGCTGTTGCCGAAAACCCACATCGCCAACGATGTCATCCTGAACGGAGTGAAGGACCTGCGGTTCGTTTCGGGGGGCAAACGTCACGCTTGAAAACCAGGGCCTTGCATCAGAGCACGTCCATCAACCGATCCCTCAAAAAATTCGGACGCGCAAACCACGAAAAATATGGGCTTTTTCGCTTGTCAAGCCCCCTCCACCATCAACCCACTTGTTTTCAAATACATCCAGATGCATGGAATTACGGGCAAAATTGGTATTCTGGAAGTAGGGGATAGAAATTCGGTCCCGCCCCCAGGGGAGCGGAAGCCTGCGTAATTTTCCTGAAAATTCTTTATTTTGAATGATCTACAACGCCACATCAACCCTGAAAAGTTATTAGAATCAATGAGTTGCAGTAATCACGGAACCCTGAAAACCTTTTAGAATGAATGATCGACAGCAACTCCGGGAAGAATTTCTCTCTACTCCCGCAGCCGGATTCAGCCCGTTTCGCCCGAAATCCGCCTCCTGTGCTACTCTCCTGTGACGTAGGAGCGATCACCCGATGGCCTGGACCGAAACATTCTGCTGTGACGTCTGCGGAAAGGAAAAGAGTGAGGAATCCGACGACTGGTGGCTGGCCTGGGAGGAAGAGCTTTCGCCGACCCCGGAAGTCCACCAGCCGATGCTGCGAATGACGCACTGGAACGGATTCCTGTCGCATGACGCAACCGCCAAGCACGTCTGCGGAGGCCGCTGCGCCCAGACCCTGCTCAACCGCTGGATGCATGAGTAGCGGTTGGAAAAAAGCGGGTAGCTAAAGGGCGGATAGCTGGTGAAGCGGGTGGCTGATACGACGGGTCGCTAGTGAAGCGGGCAGCTATGAAGCGGATAACAAAACTCCCGCCACCCGCTTTTTAGCTGCCCGGTTCTTAGCCGACCGCCCCACCCGCCACCCGCTTCATAGCTGATAATGTTCCTGTGGCATACGACGACCTGAGAGAGTGGATCAAGGCGCTGGAGAAGGCGGGCGAGCTCAAGCGCGTCCGCGAGCAAGTGGACCCGGTGCTCGAGATCGCCGAGATCACCGACCGCGCGTCGAAGAGCGGCACGAAGGGCGCGGGCAAAGGCCGAGAACCCGGCGGTCCGGCACTGCTGTTCGAGAACGTGAAGGGGTATCCCGGCGCGACAGTGCTGATGAACCAGTTCGGCAGCGAGCGGCGGATGAAGCTCGCGCTGGGCGTTGATCCGGACAAGCCGGATTCGCTCGACGAGATTGCGGGACGCATCCGCGCGCTGCTCGAAGTCAAGTCGCCGGGAGGCCTGCTGGACAAGCTGAAGATGCTGCCCATGCTGGCCGAAGTCGGGAAGCTTTTCCCAAAGACTGTCGCGGCGAAGGACGCGCCCTGCAAACAGGTGATTCTGCGCGAGGGCTTCAGCCTGCTAGATTTTCCCGTGCTGCAATGCTGGCCTCTCGACGGAGGCCGCTTCATCACGCTGCCCTGCGTGGTCACGCGCGATCCGAAATCGGGCAGGCGCAACGTCGGTATGTACCGGATGCAGGTGTATGACGGGCAGACCACCGGAATGCATTGGCAGCGGCAGAAGAACGCGGCGGAGCATCTGCGGCAGCGGCTGCGGGCCGCGGCGGGCGCAACGGCGGCGGATCATGTGCGGGCGATGGCCGAAACCGCCGGGGGCACGGTTGCCCTGGGCAATGTGAAAGACGACCGGATGGAAGTAGCCGTCGCGATTGGGACTGATCCGGCGACGACGTTTGCGGCGATCGTGCCCGCCCCGCCCGAGGTGGACGAGTTTCTGATTGCCAGCTTCCTGCGCCAGAAGCCGGTGGAACTGGTGAAGTGCGAGACGGTGGACTTGGAAGTCCCGGCGCACGCGGAGATCATTCTTGAAGGCTACGTGAAGCTGGACGAGTTGCGGATGGAAGGGCCATTCGGCGACCACACAGGCTTTTACACCATGGAGGAGGAGTATCCGGTCTTCCACATTACCTGCATCACGCATCGCAAGGACCCGGTGTACGCGGCGACGATTGTGGGCAAGCCTCCCATGGAAGATGCGTGGATGGGGAAGGCGGTGGAGCGGATTTTTCTGCCGCTGATGCGGCTGACGCTTCCGGAGATTGTGGACGTGAACCTGCCGGTGGAAGCGGTGTTCCACAACCTGATGATTGTCTCCATCAAGAAGAGCTACGCGGGGCAGGCTCGCAAGGTGATGCACGGCATCTGGTCGATGGGCCAGGCCATGTTCACCAAATGCGTGATTGTGGTGGACGAGGACTGCGACGTGCAGGACCTGCGCGAGGTGACGCTGCGGGTGGCGAACAATATCGATCCGGAGCGGGACATTCAGTTCACGCTGGGACCGGTGGATTCGCTGGACCACTCGTCCCGCCTGCCGAACTACGGCAGCAAGATGGGGATTGACGCGACTCGGAAATGGGCGGCGGAGGGATTCACTCGGCCCTGGCCCGCGGAGATTGAGATGGACGCGGCGACGAAGGCGCGGGTGGATGCGGTGTGGAAGAAATTGGGGCTGGACTAGCCGGCCATTTTCCGGCGATGTAAATCGAGGAAAGTGAGCTTATGCCCGCAAAATCTGGAAGGGACGAACAGATTTTCATAAGGCGATTCGTGTCGGCCTACGAGAACTTTACATGGGCTGGTTCGAAGATCGACGCCCTCGATGAGGCAGAGGATGGCGCGATTGATGCGCTGGTTACGCGAGCCGATGGCCGAACCATTGCAATCGAGCACACGCTCATTGAGCCGTTTGTCGGCGATAAAAGTGATTTTGCGATGTTTGAGAAGCCGTTCCTGAGAATCAAAGACTATAAATCTCTTGCAGTCCCGGACGCTGCAATCACTGTCTACGTGCCCGTTGGTATTCTTGACGGCCAGAAGCCAGCAAAGCGGACTGTAATCGTTGAGTCAATCCGCTCCTGGATTGCGAACAATCGGCTGCATCTGCGCGAAGGGGAGCATGGGTATCAGTGCGATATACCGGGAATGCCCCCCGTTACGCTTACTGTCAAGCGACACAAGCTCGGACTTCCTCACCCTAATCCGGGGACTATATCGGTTGGGCGGCAGCAAGTGAAAAACGATCTTGATAAGGTGATCGAAAGAGCGCTGCAAAAGAAAGTGCCAAAGCTCGCAAATACGAAAGCCGATCGGCATCTGCTGCTCCTCGAACGCGATCAGTTCAATTTCTTCCCCGATCTGATCTTCGCCGAAATCGAACACCAGCGCGCGAATTTTTCGCTGCTGGAAAGCGTCGATGAGATTTGGCACGTCGAGACCATCGGTTACAGGCGGGGTGGTTATGTGGATTTTGAATTATGGAAGGTCGGTAAAGTGCTGGAGAGCATGGCATTTGAGAACGGCGAACTCTATGCCCGCTCCAGGCATGGTATGCCGTGCCCGATCTGATATCGTGTGCCGGATACCCGGCTGCTGATGGAGCATTTTTTGCTGGTTTTTGCTGGACAGTCGTCACGCTATACTGGAAATATGTCGATCGTCAGCAACGTTGCCGCCATCAGCAAGGGCATGGGCATCACCTTCAAGGAGATGTTCAAGCCGACCGAGGTT
>JBAUHD010000030.1:0-2815 GCA_049680085.1 Acidobacteriaceae bacterium | reverse complement strand
AGGTTGTCGGAAGGGCGTTGACCACTTCGGAGCAGGTTGCCGAACTCGCGGCGAAGGATCCGGTTGGCGTGTAGGTCGCCGCGATGGTGTGCGTCCCAGCGATCGAGCCGGTGTAGGTGAAGCTGGTTGTGCCGCTGACAAGACCTTGTGTTGCAAGTGCGGCTCCGTTGTCGGTGAATGCGATGGAGCCCGTGGGCGTGCCATTGGCAGACGTAACAGTGGCGGCAAACACGCTGGTGTTGGATACGTCGATCGGGTTCGGCAGGCACGAAAGCGTGGTGGTGGTCGCGTACCCATTGATCACCTGAGTCAGCGAAGCCGTGCTTGCGCTAAAGCTGCCTGTGGGTTCGTAGTTGGCGGTGACGGTGTGACTGCCGACTGCAAGCGAACTCGTGCTGAAGCTGGATGATCCCGTACTCGAAACCGTCTGCGTCGAGAGGGGAGTGGTCCCATCCAGGAACTGAATGCTGCCTGTGGGTATCACTGAGTCTGTGCTCAATTGAGCCGTAAAAGTGACACTCTGTCCAACCGCCGCGGGATTGAGGGAACTGGTCAGCGTCTCTAATGTTCCGCAAATGCTGGATGCGCCGGGGTATTCGTAGGCCCCCATATCGATAACGCAACCCTTGCCGGTAGCGTCCTGCACGCGGGATTTCCCGTCGAAGTCCTGGGTAAAATCCAAACCGGTCATCGTCTTGAAAGTTTGCAGGACGCTGTTCTGACCGCTGTCAATCGCCGGCGAGGTGCTTTTGAGGTGATAGTCATGGGTCGAGGGACTGACAAACTGTGGATCGGCGGCGATGTTGTTGTATTTGCCTGAAACATCCACACAGCGCGATCCAAAGAAAGGGCCTCCGGCGTTGTAGAGGATGTTGTTCTGGAATGTCGGCTGATTTGCCTCACTGGGCGCGGAGAGCCAGGAGCAGTCGATGGCTGGATAGGAGGTTGAGCCGCTGATGATGTTATTGATGAAAACATCTGACGGGTTGTCTTGTCCGTAGGTGTCTGGATTTGGATAGATCTGCGCTATCGGGGCACATTCTGAATAGCCGCCGCCACTTGAGTCGAAGACGTTATCGACGATTGTGTTGTTAATGGCAAATAAACCGTGCCCACTTGTGGCAATTGCCCCGCCGCCGCATCCCGCACTATTTCCATAGATGAGGTTTTGTGCAACGATAACCTGGCTTGGGGTGCTAAAGATGATGATCGCTCCCCCAGAACCGCCCACGGTCGTATTATTCCGAATGATATTGCCTTCAATAATCGGCGCGCCGCCCCAAACGTAGATACCAGCCCCGCCCTCGCCGCCGCCATCTTCCAAACCCGACTCGACATTATTTTCGATGATGTTGCCGAGAATGTAACCCGAGTAGGGATTCGGTGAATCGGGCACGCCGTCCAGCCAACTCGAAATGAGGATGGCGGAACCGCCAGGGACACCACACGTGCCAGGGTCCTGGGTGGCTGAGATTGTGTTGTTCTGAATTACCGGGGCCGAATAATCGGACTCTATAGCCCAACAATTCGAAAGTGTGATGATGTTATTGGCGATCGTTGGAGTGGTGTCAAAAAGGTAGAGACTGCCTGTGCCGATGTAATTGCCGACGACTCCGCCGTGCTCGATGGTGAAGCCGGAGATCGTGGAGGCTGACGTCTCTCCGCTCTTGAAAGTGACTGCTGGCCCAACCGAGCCGCCATCGATGATGGTGCTGGCCGCGCCGCCGGAACTGGTGACGGTGATGGCTTTGCCGTTGAAGTTGATGTTTTCGTTGTAAGTGCCAGGGGCGACGAGGACTGTGTCACCATTATTGGCTGCGTCGATGCCGGACTGGATGGTGGTGTAGGCCTGGCCGGGGCCGACGTGGATCGTTGTCTGTGCCAGGGTTGCGGTGGCGACCAGCGAGAGTGCGCAGACGAGAGCAAAGCGCAGCGTGAGAAGGAGCTTCGAGAGCATTCTGGGTCTTGGTTGGTTTTGGCCGAAGTATAAACTGCGCACTGCGGAAATCGATACAAAAAAATGTGGATTTCACTGCGAAGTCTTCCGGGCGAAGGCCAAATCGCGGTTGCACTCCTGGGCGCTATTGCGGATACGACGCAACGGGCGTGGTCGTCCATTCTAGCTTCAAACCGTAGCCCAATTTGGCCTGAGTGTGAGATTTCTGGGCGGCTCAGGGGGCATTGCGTCCTTTCAGGGGCTTCGGATCGATAGACCTTGCCCGGGCGCGGAAATCGTCTCAGGGCTTGCAGGAATTCCGCACCGTTACCCAGGCGAAGCCGGCGACGCGACGAGGCTTTGCGGATACTGATTCTATGGAGCACCGGGCCGGGATTGAACCGGCGAATACTGGTTTTGCAGACCAGCGCGTTAGCCACTTCGCCACCGGTGCTCTTTGCCGCCGCGCCGGAGAGGCGCGGCGGGTTCGATGAAACTGTGTTACTTGGGCGGCGCGGCGGTGCGCAGGTAGGGCTTCACGGTTTTGAAGCCGGGGAACTGCGTTGCCGCCTGCTCGTTGGAGACGCTTCCGCCGATGACAATGTCTTCACCGGGCTTCCAGTTCGCGGGCGTCGAAACCGGATGCTTGGCCGTGATCTGGATGGCATCGAGCGCGCGCAGAATTTCATAGAAGTTGCGGCCCGCGGACATCGGATAGATCAGGATCAGCTTGATCCTCTTGTCCGGCCCAATGAGGTAGACGTTGCGGACAGTCGCGTTCAGCGCGGGAGTGCGGCCCTCGGAAGTGTTGCCGGCGTCAGCGGGAAGCATGTCATAAAGCTTGGCAACCTTCAGTTCCGTGTCGCCGATGATCGGGTA
>JBAUHD010000029.1:0-6433 GCA_049680085.1 Acidobacteriaceae bacterium | reverse complement strand
ACCTGCGCCGGTTGCATCCTGCTGGCGAAAGAGGTGGTGCATCCCACGCAACTGAGCCTGGGAGTCCTCGACGCGACCGTCGAGCGCAACGCCTACGGCCGCCAGATCGACAGCGTGATTGAAACAGCGGAGACGAAGCTGGAAGGCGGGCCGCTGGAGATGGTTTACATCCGTGCGCCGCGTATCGTGAAGACCGGCCCCGGCGTGAAGATTCTCGCCGAGCGCGGCGGTTTCCCGGTCATGATCGAACAGGGCAATGTTCTCGCCGCAACGTTTCATCCCGAGCTTTCCGCGGATCGCCGGGTTCATGCCCGTTTTGTCGAGATGGTGCGCGCGCACGTCGCAAGCCGCGCTTCGAGCCGTTCATGAAAGATGGATGTTGATGACTGCCGCTCTCCTTCTTCTGCAAACCGCAAGGCACGTCGCGTGGATGCCGCCCGACGGCTCACTGCGCGGGCCGATTGTGGACCGGCTGATGATCTGGAATCTGATCGCGATTTGCGCTGCCGCCGTTATCGCGCATCTCTGGCTGATTTTTGCCGTCCTCCGCAGACGCTCGGCCGCGCGGGGATTTCCAAGCCTGATTCGCTGGGGACTGGTCGGCGTTTTCTGCGTCATGTACGCGTGGATGGCGCTCACCGCGCAGCGGCTCTGGGCGGCGAACCGCTTCACTGGACCATCGCTCACGGCCATGCACGTGGAAGTCGTCGGCGAGCAGTTCCAATGGTATTTCCGCTATCCGGGCCCGGACGCGACCTTCGGCGCGACGCGCCCGCAACTGGTAAGCGCGGCCGGGGGCAATCCGCTCGGCATTGATCCCAATGATCCTCACGGCGCGGACGATGTGGTTTCCAGCGTTCTCGTCCTTCCCGCCGGTCGCGAAGTCGATCTCCAACTGCGTTCGCTCGACGTGATCCACGGCTTCTTTATTCCAGGAATGCGCCTCAAAGAAAACACAGTTCCCGGACTGGTGCTGCATCTGCACTTCACGCCCGAAAAGCCTGGGACCTATCCGATTCTGTGCAGCCAGGTTTGCGGCATGAGCCATGCGCGCATGCAGGCGCGCCTCATGGTTCTTGCCCCGGCGGACTATACCGTGTGGCTCGACAAGCGCGAACGCGCGCGCCAACAGGAGGCCGGCGAATGAGGACTGGCCGTCCAGGCAGGCGTTTTCTTTCCCATATCTTTACCACCGACCATCGCGCGCTCGGAATTCTCTATCTCTACCTCGCGCTGGCGGCGGTCTTTGTCGGAACCATTCTGTCGCTCATGATGCGCGTGCATCGCGTCTGGCCGAGCCTCATGATCCCCTTTGTCGGCCTCGTCAAGCCGGAAGACTATCTCGCCATGGTCACCATGCATGGCACGCTGATGGTGTTCTTCGTCCTGCTTATCGCACCGCAAGCGGGTTTTGCCAATCTTGTTCTGCCGGAGCAGATCGGCGCGCGCCGCATGGCCTTTCCGCGCATCAACGCCGCCAGCTTCTGGATTTCCGTCGCCGCGTTCCTGGTGCTGATCTCCGGCGCGCACTTCAAGGGCGGAGCCGCCATCTCCGGATGGGCGAGTTATCCGCCGCTGAGTGCGCTGCCCGCCGCTGGCCCGGGTCAGGGTCTCGGCATGGACCTGTGGCTCATCAGCATCGGCATTTTCTGCATCGCGTCATGGCTCAGCGCGGTGAATATGCTGGCCACCATCCTGGGCGAGCGCCGCGCCGGAATGACCTGGTCTCGCCTGCCCATGACCGTCTGGGGCTGGCTGGTCACCTCGATGCTCTCCTTGCTGATCTTTGCCGTGCTGCTTGCCGCCGCCATTCTGCTCTTTTCTGACCGCCACTTCGGCTCAAGCTTTTTCATTCCCATAGGTGACATGATCGACGGGCGCATCGTCGGGCACGGCGACGGCTCTCCCCTGCTGTGGCTGCACCTGTTCTGGTTCTTCGGCCACCCCGGAACCTACCTTGCGGTGCTGCCTGGAATGGGTCTGGCCACTTCCCTTTTCGCCAATTTCACCCGCCGTCGCGTGACCGGATATCGTGTCCTGGCCGGTGGGCTGGTCGCCATCGGCGGGCTAGGCCTGCTTGTGTGGGGACACCACATGTTCGTCAGCGGGATGAGCCCTTACGCCGGCAGCGTCTTCGCTCTCACCTCCATGGTCATCGCGGTTCCCAGCACCATTGAGGTCATCTGCTGGCTGGCGATGCTGTGGGGCGGCGGCCTGCGGCTCAAGACTCCCATGCTCTTCGCGCTCGGATTTTTGTCGTTCTTTATCGTCGGAGGCTTGACCGGCCCGATCCTCGCTCAGCCCGCCCTCGACTCCTACCTCCACAACACGTTTTTCGTGGTCGCGCATTTTCACATGGTCATGGGACTGGCCGGGGTCTTCACCGTCTTTGCCGGGGTCTACTACTGGTTTCCTCTGATGACCGGGCGCATGATGAACGAGACGCTGGGCAAGCTCCACTTCTGGATCTCTTTGATCGGCGCCTACGGCACGTTTTTCCCCATGTACTTCGCCGGACTCGCCGGCGAACCCCGCCATTACGACCGTCTGGCTGGCCCCGCGACTTCATTTCCATCGCTCGTTCCGCTCGAACGCGGCATCACATATTCAGCGGGCCTTTTAGCGGCGGCGCAACTCCTCTTCCTCTGGAACGTGTTTCGCAGCGCGCGCTGCGGCCGGGTCGCGGAACAGAATCCGTGGCAGGCGTCCACGCTCGAATGGGCGAACGGAGCCGACTATGGGAGGATTGAGAGTGGGCCTTATGAATATGAGCTGCCGGCCGGCGCGGAGGGCTTTCATCCGCAGTGGGAAACCGCGGCAAAAGAGGAGTAATCTCTGGTATCAGAGGGAGTCGGGTCATGCCAGTCACCTTCACGCGCAATCCGGTTGAGATTGAAAGAAAAGACCCCGGCACAGGCGGTAAACCACCGCTCGACCGGCGTCCCACCGGCGGCGGCGGCGACGGCGAAAACGGGGGCGACCATCCGGAAGGAAATTACGGCCCGCGCGAGTTGCTGATCCGCTACCGGCTCGGCGTGATCTTCGCCCTTGCCGGCGACCTCATGTTTTTTGTCGCGCTGGTCAGTGCATTTTTCGTCCGGCAAAGCACCGGCCATTTTGACGTTCACGACAACTTCATTAACGACTGGCGGCCGCTGGCGGTGCCCCGTATCCTGTGGCTCAATACCGCCGTTCTGCTGCTGAGCGGAGCCACGATGGAGATGGCGCGCCGACACCTCTTTCGCGAAGTCGATGTTATGGATGAATGGCTTGGCCTGGGCCGTCCCGCCGTCAAACGCGCCGCCCCTTGGCTGGCCGCCACGCTTGTCCTCGGGCTGGCCTTTCTCGCCGGGCAGTGGATCGCCTGGGAGCAGCTTGTGCATGAAGGTTTCCGCTTCATGTCCGCCGATCCCAGCAGCCATTTCTTTTACCTCATCACAGGCATTCACGGCCTGCATTTGATCCTGGGAATCTTCGCGCTGATCGGCGCGCTCATCAGCCTGTTCACGCTCAAGAAAATCGAATACCGCCAGGTCGCGGTGGACTGCACCGCCTGGTACTGGCACACCATGAGCCTGTTCTGGGTCTTCCTGTTCGTCCTGCTGGAGTTCTTCCAGTGAAGCGATTCTTCGCCGCAGCGATCCTCGTTCTTCTGCTCTGCCTGCCGGCCACCAGCTTCGCGTGCAGCGCATGCCGCGATGATACCGCCGGCTCCGCGCCACAAACCCGCGAGGGGCTGCGGAAGGGGATTCTGGTTCTGGGGATTCCGGCCGCCGCCTTGTTTGTGGGCATTCTCGCGCTTGCCTGGAAGATGAAGCCCAGAGGCGAAATCGGCCCTCAGGCGAGCCTGGAAGTGTCCCCCGGCCCTCCGCCACCCACGAAGTGAACAATCTCAAATTTGTCCTGGTCTTGAATGGGGGTTGCGGCCCAGGCATCGCGACGCACAATTGCGCCGTTGCGCTCCAGCGCGACCCGGTCGCCCTTGAGTTCAAGAGCGCCGATTAAGTCCATAACGGTGGCAGTGGGACCGAGCAATGGAAAGTCGCGCTCCTTTCCATTAATGACAACCTGCATGGATTGAATGTATCAGGCCGCCACTGTTTCAGAGCGCTACAGTAAATGCCACAATTGCCAGGCCGCCACGACGGCCAGCGCCAGCACGAGGTTGAAAAGCATGGCAAAGACGAATCCGCGAATCGCGCCGCCTCTTCGTTCTTCGAACTCGCCGTCCGCGTTCTCTCTCGGCGCGGCGTCGGCGTGGCGCGGCAGCAGCACCGCATGATCTCTTCCAAATATCTGAGTGGCCATTGGGGGAGCCCTCCAATGTCCACCTTATCGGCCAGACGACCGAGCGAATTGAACAATCTTCGAAAAACACTTCAGAGTGTCTCAGACCGGGACAGTTTCCCCCCACCTTCCCGTTCCGGCACTGCCCTGCAAAAAATCACGCGCTCCGGCGCTGGCCGCTCTCCATATCTTCCGGCCCCAATTGCATCGCATCCACGTAGCACCATCCCCACGTTTCGTCCGGCTCAAACGAACGCATGATCGCGTGCTTCGTCGCGTGAAAATGCTTCGTTGCATGCTTGTTCTTCGAGGAGTCGCAGCAGCCCACGTGCCCGCATTCCAGGCACAGCCGCAGGTGGACCCACGAGTCGCCCTTCTTCAGGCACTCCTCGCAGCCCTCCGGCGTGCGCGCCGTCACGTCTCTGATCTGATCAAGGTGTGTGCATGCTGCCATGGTTTCCTCCCGCTGTTTTGCAAATTTCAGATGCGCGTTTCGCGATTCGATTCTTCTCTTTCGCTCTCAGGTTTGGATGCGTCTCCGCGCGCGGCCCGGCACGTCTTCTGCGATTTTATCCCTAATGTGCCGCCATTTATCCCCCTGATAACTTGACTCTTGACAGTCGAGAAACTAGAGTCGAAATATAGCCCGTTCAACGCTCCGGCCTTGAGGCGAATTGAGCAGTATGCAATCTCATCCCTATACGTGGAACTACATCCCGCTGCTGATTCAGATTATCGTGGCCTTCGGGCTGGGCTGCGCGATGGCGACGTTCTCCTGGTTCATTGGACGGCGTCGCAGCTCCAAAACCAAGCTGGCCGCCTACGAGTGCGGAGTTCCGGCCGAGGGCGATGCCCGCGGGCGTTTTTCCGTCCGTTTCTACATGGTCGCGATGCTTTTCATCCTCTTCGATGTGGAAGCCGTCTTCATGCTTCCCTGGGCCATCATCTATCGCCAACTGCCACACATTACCGGTTCGCGCCTCTTCGGATTCTGGGAGATGCTGGTGTATCTCGGCTTTGTGCTGGTCGGCTTCTTTTACATCTGGAAAAAAGGCATCCTCGACTGGGCGTCGGAGAAGAACCTTTAGGACGACATGGCACAGGCGGACAAAGATACTATTCTTCAGGCCCATGCGCAAAACCGGGCTATTACTTCCCTTCTCACCGCTATTCCCGACTCTATTCTCGACGCCGCCTATGACCGCGACGAACTGACGCTGACCATTGCGAAAGACCAGATCCGCGAAGCGGCGGCCGTGGTGCAAAAGTCCGGATACAACTTTCTGGAAGACGTGACCTGCGTGGACTGGTATCCGAGTGAGCCGCGCTTCCACGTGGTCTACCACATTCTTTCGCATGGCCTGAAGGAGCGCGTGCGGCTGGTGGCGCAGGTGGAATCGGTAGATCCGGTGATTGAGAGCATTACCCCGGTGTGGCCCTCGGCGAATTTCTACGAGCGCGAGGTGTGGGACCTTTTTGGCGTGCGCTTCAGCGGGCATCCGAACCTACGCCGCATCATGATGCCGGAGGAGTGGCAGGGACATCCGCTACGCAAGGATTATCCGGTGGAGGGCTACAGATAAATGGCCGATATGCCGCAATTCGTTGCCACCTCCACGCTGCTGGAGCCGCGCCCCGAAGAGGGTTCGGGTGACAAAACCATGGTCTTGAACATGGGACCGCAGCACCCCTCAACCCACGGCGTTCTGCGCCTGGTGATTGAGATTGACGGCGAAACGGTGCTGAGAGTGGTGCCGGACATTGGATATCTGCACACCGGAATCGAGAAGACCTGCGAAGCGAAGTTCTACCAGCAGGTCGTTCCGTTGACGGACCGCATCGATTATCTATGCCCGATGACCAACAACCTGGTCTACTGCCTGGCGGTCGAAAAGCTGTTGCAGATTGAAATTCCGGATCGTGCGCAGTGGATTCGCGTGCTGATGAATGAGTTGACGCGGCTCAACTCGCATCTGGTGTGGCTGGGGACGCACGCCATGGACATCGGCGCGCTGACCGTCTTTCTCTATTGCTTCCGCGAGCGCGAAGAGATTCTGAGAATTTTCGAGGCCGTGAGCGGCCAGCGCATGATGACCTCCTATTTCCGCGTTGGGGGCCTGGCGCTGGAGCCGCCGCTCGACCTGTT
>JBAUHD010000028.1:0-3359 GCA_049680085.1 Acidobacteriaceae bacterium | reverse complement strand
GTGTAGTAGGCCACGTTCTGCTCGAAAGCGTGAACCTGCGCATCGGTGAAGATGAGCGTCTTGGTCGTCTCGTCGTAGCGGTTGGTCTTGAAGTCCTGGACGGTCTGGATTCGCGCCTTGTCCGAGTTCGGTCCGCCGTAGTAGTCAATGCTGGACAGCGCCGCGCGATGCAGGTACTCGGCGGTGAAGTCGGGGCCCAGGTACGCTCCATGCCCGAAGATCGAACCGTACTCCATCAGGCCGTTGCTCAGGAATACCTGCTGGCCGGCCATAATATCGGCGCGAGTGAAAAGCACCGCTCCGTGCGAATCCTTCACTGTGGCGGGAATCGGGGGCTCATCGCTATAGGTGTAGTACGCCAGAATCCCCATGATGAGGAACCCGATGATCAGGACGATGCCTGCCGCCTGCACCCAGCCGTTCGCAATCATCAACGGCCGTTTTTCAGTCGTACCCATGGTGGCTCCCTCAGATTCTTCAAGTTGAACCCAGAGCAAGCGCTGGAGGGCCACAGAGCAGCGAAAACGAACCCATCTCTGATCTTGCAGCCGACGCCGCGCAGGAACACGGAAATCATAGCAAACCGGGATGCGCAGGATTGTGACTTAGGTCAGGCGCGGCTGGGATGGAAGACCGACGCTAGGTGCTGATCTTCACCAGCCCGTCGTCGGTTCCGGGGGAGACGCGGTTGGTTTGCGGCGCGCGCCAGTGGTCGATGTGCGATATCTGGTGAACGCAGCTTATGGTGCAGTGCGGCGCACAGGTCTTTTCGGTCAGGAACTCGCGGTCGAGGTCGGCCTGGGTGTAGTCGGCCAGCGGCGTGCCCGGATAACCGCGCTGCTGCGAACAGTAATGGACCAGCCCGTTTTCGCAGATGTAGAGATAGCGCGATCCGGCGCGGCAACGCCAGTCATTGGTCTGGCCATTGGCGATGGCTTCCTGAAACTGGTTGAAGCGCGAGTAGTTCTTCTTCTTCCAGCCGCGCATTTCGTCCCATACACGGCGTTCTTCCGGGCCGAGCGGCTTCAGTTGGCCGTCTCCATCGTGAATGATGCCGATGGTCGAGGTGAATCCGAGCTCAATGGCGCGGCGGCCAATGGTCAGCGCGTCCTGCGGGTACTTGATGCCTCCGCCAACCACCGAGTTGATGTTGACATGGAAATCCGCGTACTCGGCTAGCCACTGGAGCTTCCTGTCCAGCACCTTCAGGCTCTTCTTCGAGATTTCGTCCGGCTCCACGTTGTCGATGGAGATTTGCAGGTGGTCGAGGCCGGCCTTGTTGAGCCGTTCGATGCGCTCGGGGACGAGGTAGTAGCCATTCGTGATCATGCCGGCCATTGCGCCGGTGTGGCGGATGCGGCGGATAATGTCGTCCAGGTCCGGATGGGTGGTGGGCTCGCCGCCGGAGATGGTGATGATGCTGGTGCCAAGGCGTCCCAGGTGGTCGATGCGGCGGCGCATTTCGTCGAGCGGCACCGGGTCGGAAACCTTGTCGTACTCGTTGCAGTAGGCGCAGGAAAGATTGCAGAAGCGCATGGGGACGATTTGCGCCATGACCGGGTGGTGCGTGGAGGCCAGCGCATGGGCGACAATGGCCAGCTCACGCGCCTTGCGAGCGGCGGCCTTGAGTCTCCGCGCGGGGGTCTGCTTTCTTAAACCTGGTTGTGCGACTGGCGTTGCCATTCCTTACTTATTGAATCACATGACGTGGGTGCGAGCCAGCTTCCGTGTTCCCCACTCAAGCCAAGTGCGGGCTTGAGTGGGCCACCTGTCACCTGTTGGTGGTCAGCGGGAATGGTAGCTGATCCAGGCGAAACCGGTGCTGCGGCCCTGGTCAGGGGACGGGAAACTGTGGGGAACCAGCAACTGGCTGTGGTGTCTGCCGGTCGTGGTCTGGAGCGTGAAGGTCTGCTGCTTGCGGTTGCGGATGAGGGTGATGGGAATCTGCTTGCCGCGGTTGGCGTGGATCATCTTCATCCATTCGCCGAGGGTAGCCATCTTCTGGCCGTTGGCCTGGATGATGACATCCCCGGCCAGAAGGCCGGCGCGGGCGGCGGGGCTGTTCTCGGCAACGCGCTTGACCAGCAGTCCCTGCCCGTCTTTCACGCCAAAGTAGTCGGCAAGCTGAGAGCCGAGCACATCCAGCTCCACGCCCACGGAGGGCGAACCGAGGGCGAAGGCCCCGAAGAACCCGCTGCCAACGCTGTGCCCCGAGGGCCCTTCGAGGAAGTAGGTGTCGTCATCCTCGGGCGCGGGAATGACCATGGGCTGGGACCAGGCGTCCTGCTCCAGAATGGCGCGGTCGGCAAGCTGAACGGAGAGCGTCTGGCGCTGGCCGTCGCGGCTGATGAGCAGCGTGACGGTGTGTCCGGCGGGGGTTTCGCGCAACATGCGGCGCAACTGCTCCTCGCCCGCCACCGGCTGCCCGTTCATCTGGAGGATGACGTCATGGGGACGAAGGCCGATCTTGCCGGCGGGCGCGTCGCGGTCCACGTTGATGACCTCGGCTCCGGTGACCCTTTTCAGCTTGAGGGCGGCGACGCGGTCGCTGGTTACATCGCCGCAGACAATCCCAAGATAACCCTCAGAGGCATGGGCCACCACGGGCCCGGGAGATTGCGCCGCCGGAATGCGCTGCGGAGGCGCCGCGTATGCCACGGTCCCGATAGCGAGAGAACAGACTGCGAGCGCCAACCTCAAAAAAGGATTCATGGGCTTCCTCTATGCCAGCGCATCGTTTCGGCCGGTTGCCTTTGAGACGCCCGCGAAAGGCAAACGTTATGTTCAGGGCTCAGGGGCAAGGTTCAGGGCTCAGGGCTCGGGGCTCAGGGGCAAGGGCTCAGGGCTCGGGGAGGCCGGTCGCTCATCCCCGTGCATTTCCTTTCAGAGATTGAAAAAAAGATATGTTGATATTGAAAATAAATGGTTTATCTGGAACTTGCTCTGAAAATATAGAAAGCAAAAGAGTTATTTGTATAATATTGATAACAATAGATTTATATCCGATCAAGGCAAGAGCGGGCTTGAGTGGGGCATCCGTGGTAATTTTGTCGAAAAAAAGTGTGTTGATCCTGAAAATAAAGGACTTAGTAAACGTCGATCCTGAAAACAAAGGACTTAGCGGATTGATCCTGAAAACAAACGGGTTAGCAATTTGTGTTGACGGCTGATCCGGCGAAAGACATCCCTCAGGGGCTAAAGCCCCGCGTAATTTCTGCTCTCTACGGCACGGCTGAAGCCGTGCCCCTTCCCAGAGGCCTGGGTTTCCGCAGCCTGCAAGGGCCCCGCGTTTTTTGAGCTCTCTGCGCGGCTGAAGTTGTACCCTTCCCCGAAAAGCCTGAGTTTCGGAAGTTCTATCG
>JBAUHD010000027.1:0-14747 GCA_049680085.1 Acidobacteriaceae bacterium | reverse complement strand
GCCTCCCTGTCCTCTACAACATTGGCGCTATCATTGCGGCGCCCTTCTTCGGCCATCTTTCGGAAAAAATCGGGCGCAGGCGAGCCATCATGCTCGCGCTGGGAGTCTCGCTGCTGTCCATCCCCGCCTGGGCTTTCGGGTCAACGCTGCTGGCGCTGGCGTTGGGGTCATACTTCATGCAGACCGGCGTGCAGGGAGCCTTTGGCGTCATCCCGGCGCATCTGAACGAGCTTTCTCCGGACGCCGTGCGTGGCCTCTTCCCCGGCTTCGTCTATCAGTTGGGCGTGTTGATCGCCTCTCCCGCTGTCTCTTTCGAATACACGCTGCGCAATCATCTGGGCTACCCATGGGCGCTGACGGCGTTTGAAGGATGCGTCATCCTCGCGCTGTTCTTCATCTTTGCTTTTGGCCCGGAACGCCTGGGGCATAACTTCCGCCGCATCGAAAAGGAGTGAGCGTCAACGAATGCTCATTTCGATTAGCAATGTATATGCGCGGATCAGCGGGAGGCGGAAAAAAGTAGCCGCGATGAAGAGCAGAGTGGCGGGCTGTTTCGTCTACAATGACGGCTGACGAAAACAGGACGGGCAAAGGGAGATGGGACGCGGGTTTCCATCTCACACCAGACCCAGTGGTGAAGGAACCACCTTTTCGTCTACCGCGGTTGCATTTCTATTCAATGCACGGCAACGGATTTGCAGGCCAGGATTCTCAGGTCCGGACGCGGGGGAGAGGTGCGCGGAGTGGCAGGTCGCAGGGTGACGCTGTTCGTGTGGGTTATCGCTGTTCTGGTTGCGGCTGGTGGTTTGACGTTTCCGGAGCGCGCGTTTGCGATGGGGCAATCGGCTGTGACTTTAGGAATGGAAGCCTCATTGGCGGATCGTCCTGCTGAGGGAACCGGAGGGCTTTCGGCAACCGTTGTGGATCCGACAGGCGCGGTAATTCCCGGAGCCGTTGTCACGCTTTCGCGGCCGGACGCGCCGTCTGTTACGGCCACATCCGATGGGCAAGGCATGCTTCTGGTTTCCAACTTGCAGCCGGGAGATTACTCGGTTGAGGTGCGGGCGAAGGGATTCGGCGCGGTCAAGCGGCCACACATAACGATTCATGCGGGGCACGTTCAGCGGCTCACGCTGAAGCTTCCGCTTGAGGTTCAGCAGCAAGAAGTGAAGGTGAATGGAAACGAGCTGGACTCGAGCCCGGACAGCAATGGCGGCGCGATTGTGCTGAAAGGCTCCGACCTGGACGCGCTACCGGATGATCCGCAGGAACTGCAGGAGCAGTTGCAGGCGATTGCAGGGTCGAATCCGGACGCCGGAACCCAGTTCTTTGTGGATGGATTTTCCGGAGGCAGGCTACCTCCAAAATCGGAGATCAAGGAGATTCGGATCAACCAGAATCCCTATTCGGCGCAGTATGACGAGATGGGCTGGGGGCGGGTGGAGATTATCACGAAGGCAGGCTCGGGCCAATGGCATGGCAACGTGTGGATGCAGGGGAATGACTCCACCCTCAATTCGCGCAATCCGTTTGTGACGACGCAGCCGCCGTACCACTCGTTTGACCTGCAAGGCAGCTTGAGTGGGCCGGTGACAAAACACTCGTCGCAATTCACCGATGTGTGGCACCAGAACTCGGCGGACGACTCGATTGTGAACGCATTTGTGCTTGACGATGGCCTGAACCAGGTTCCGTTCACGGCGACGTATCCCAACACCGGCGGTACAACGGAGTGGAGCACGCGGTTTGATATGGACGTGGGCGAGAGGCAGACGCTGAGCTTGCGGTATAACCTTTCGCAGCGCACGCAGAGCAATGCGGGAGTGGGCCAGTTTGAGCTGGCGTCGCAGGCGTATGACAGCCACGCTGTGGAGCAGACGTTGCAGTTCAGCGATACCCAGAGCTATGGCGCCAAGCTGCTCAATGAGACGCGGTTCCAGTACATTCGCGACCGCAATCGGCAGACGCCGCAGGGCCTGGGGCCGACGATTGTAGTGCAGGGCGGCTTTACGGGCGGCGGCAGCAACGAAGGCGTGAACGACGACAACCAGGACCACTACGAGCTGCAGGACTACGTGCAGACGACGCGGGGGAAACACTCCATCGACTTTGGCGTGCGGCTGCGGATGAGCAGGGACTCCAATTACTCAATGGGGAACTTTAATGGCCAATACACGTTCGCATCGCTGACGGCGTACCAGATCAATGAACAAGGAATGCAGCAGGGATGGACGCCGGAGCAGATTTTTGTCGCCGGCGGAGGGCCGAGCCTGTTCAGCCAGACGAGCGGGCTGCCGTCGATCGCGGTGTCGGTGTTTGATATGGGGCTGTATGCGGAAGACAACTACAAGATTAAGCCGAACTTTACGCTGAGCTATGGGCTGCGGTTCGAGTGGCAAACACAGATTCCGGACCATGGCGATTTTGCGCCGCGGCTGGGGGCGTCCTGGGCTTTGAGCGGGGGCAAGAACAAGCCACCGATGGCGGTGATTCGCGCGGGAGCGGGTTTGTTCTATCAGAGGTTTCCTTCGATCAATGTGCTGGAAGCGCAGCGGGAGAACGGCGAGCGCGAGCATACGTTTGTAGTGAATCAACCGGACTTTTATCCGAATTTGTGCTCGACGGACCCTGAAGCGTGCAGCAGCGCTACGACTCTTGCGCCGACTACGTTTCGGGTGGGTCCGTCGGTGCGCGCGCCGTACCTTGCGATTGCTTCGCTGGGAGTGGACAAGCCGCTGGGGAGGTTCGCGCAGGTGTCGGTGAATTATCAGTTCTCGCGCGGAGACCATCTGTACCTGACGCGGAACATCAATGCGCCGCTGCCGGGGACTTACGATCCCGCGGACCCGACCAGCGGGGTGCGGCCGCTTGGGACGCAGCAGAATATTTATCAGTACGAGTCCGAGGGGGAGTCGACGGCGCACCGGCTGATTGTGAACGCCAATGTCCATGCGGGGTCGTTCGGGCTTTATGGGTATTACATGCTGGGCAAGGCGAAGGCCGATACGGGCGGCATCGGGAGCTTCCCTTCCAACGGCTATGACCTGCGCCAGGACTATGGGCGGTCGTCGTCCGATATTCGGAGCCGGCTTTTCTTCGGCGGGTACTGGAATGTGTGGCATGGCATCGGGGTGAATCCTTTCCTGCTGTATCAGTCGAGCGAGCCTTTCAACATTGTGGTGGGGCAGGATTTGAATGGGGATACCCAATTCAATGACCGGCCGACGTTTGCGACGGACCTTTCGCGCCCGAGCGTGGTGCGGACCGAGTGGGGCACATTTGACACGAGCCCGATTGCCGGGCAAAAGGTGATTCCGATGAATTACGGCAAGGGTCCGGACAGTCTGCAATTGAATATGCAGGTAGCGAAGGAGTTCAACTTTGGGCCGGCGCTGCCTGAACCCGCGGGCGTTGTTTCCGCAAAGAAGCCGGCCAAGAAGAAGCCAGCGGTGCGGAAGTACTCGATGTCTCTGGGCGTGTCCGCGACTAACGTTCTGAACCGCACGAATCTTGCGCCGCCGGTTGGCGTGCTGGGGTCGCCACTGTTTGGAAAATCGACGGCGCTCTCGGGGGCCTTCGGATCGGGGTCGGCCAATCGCAGCGTGAATCTCGATTTGTTTTTCCGGTTCTGAGGAGAGGTGCACGGCATAATGTCGCGCTTCGAGCCGTGTTGCGGGAACGAGAACAGGCTGGCGTGATGACGGGATATATTAGGGCAGAACCAGTACTGTGTACCAGCCACCAAAGACAACGCAGGTCCCTCAACTGCATTCGCTTCGCGAACTTCAGTCGGGATGACAAGCTTTGTATCTGGATATACCAAAGTTGGTTTTGCTCTAATCTCCAGTGTCCACCAGGCAGTCCGTATCCAAAATGATCAACGCGGAGAAGGTCTCCTCCAGACGGCAAGTTCGCGGCGCGCGCAAGCTCCGTCTGCTTCCGCTGCTCGCCGCTACCTATTTCATGGTGTCGGGAGGGCCCTACGACATTGAAGACATCATCGGCTTCGGAGGCTATGGTCCCGCGCTTCTGCTGCTCCTCGTGCTTCCATTCCTTTGGAGCTTTCCTACCGCTCTCATGCTCGGCGAGCTTGCTTCCGCCGTACCGGAGGAAGGCGGTTTCTACGCATGGGTCCGGCGCGCGCTTGGGCCGTTCTGGGGCTTTCAGGAAGCGTGGCTCTCCCTTGCCTCCTCTGTCTTTGACATGGCCATCTATCCCACAACTTTTGTTCTTTATCTTCAGCGGCTCGCCCCCTCCCTCATCAAAGGACATCGCGCCATCCTGCTTGAGCTTGCCGTGGTTGCAGCGGCAGTCCTCTGGAACCTTCGCGGGGCCGCCGCCGTTGGAGAAGGCTCGCTGAAACTCTGGGCCATCTCCATCTCACCATTCGTCGTGCTCGTCGGTATCGCCGTCTATATCGGATTTTCATTCGGCGGACACGCTTCGCTGGCGCGTCCTCCGGGTGTTGGTTTTTCAACGGCGGTGCTGGTGGCGATGTGGAACTATATGGGCTGGGACAACGCGACCACCATTGCCAACGAGGTTGAGAATCCTCAGCGCAACTATCCGCGCGTGGTTCTTATGGCGGTGGTGATGATTATGCTCACCTACGCGATTCCCATTGCCGCGGTTGCGTGGGCGGGAATCCCCGCAGCCGGATTCTCCACCGGGGCCTGGGTCGATGTGGCCCGCACCCTCGGAGGGCCCGCACTCGCAACCGCCGTGGTGGTTGCCGGCGTAATCGATGATTTCGGAACCTTCAGCAATCTCACGCTGTCTTATACACGATTGCCCCACGCGCTTGCGGAAGACGGCCTGCTGCCGGCGGTATTCACGCGACGGCTCCAGAACGGCTCGCCCTGGGTGGCGGTGCTCGCATGTGGTCTGTGCTGGGCGCTGGCTCTCGGCTTCTCTTTTGAGCGGCTGATTACGATCGACATCGCGCTCTGGGGACTCTCCCTCATCCTCGAGTTTCTTGCCCTCATCGTTCTTCGTTACACGGAGCCTTTGCTTTCGCGGCCCTTCCGTATCCCTGGTCCAAACTGGGTGCCAATCCTTCTTGGAGTCGGCCCCGTCGCTCTTAGCCTTTACGCGCTCTATGCCTCGCGAAGCGAGACGGTGGCGGGAGTCTCGGCATTTGCCTTTGCTGTGAGCATTGCCCTGCTCGGAGTGCCGCTCTATCTGCTCGCGAAGACCTCGCAGCGCCGGCGGATCATCCGCCGAAACACGGATGTCTGACGGAAAACCCGGGCGCATGAACCTGGAGCAGATTCGGAATGGCTCACCTCACTCCTCTCGCAGCGCTCGCATTGGCGCCACGCTAGCGGCACGCTGCGCGGGAACCACCGCCGCCAGGAACGCCGCCGCTCCCAGCACCGCGGCCATGATCAGCAGCACCACCGGGTCCCACGGCCGCACTCCGTAGAGCTGGCTCGCCATAAAATGCCCCGCGATTACAGCGCCCGGTATCCCGATTGCCAGCCCGATCCCCACCTGCAGAAAAGCGCTCCGCAGCACCATCCGCACAATGCCCAAGCGGTTCGCTCCCAGCGCCATCCTGATCCCGATCTCGCTCGTCCGCTGCGCCACCGAGTACGCCGTTATGCCGTAGAGGCCGATTGCCGCCAGCACCAGCGCCAGCGCCCCGAACACCGACATCAGCTTCACCAGCAACTCCGTCTGCCCAAACCGGTCCTGCACCTGCTGCTGGAAGGTCTGGAAGTTCAGCATCGTCAGGTTCGGATTAATTCGCATGAGCGCCCGCCGCACATTCGCTTCGAGCCCCGGCACTGGACCCACGGTCCGCAGCTCCACCGACCCCATCTCCAGGTGCGAAACGTCCTCTTCCATCTCCATCGATGGGTCCTGGTACTGCGCCCACTGCGTTCCGGGCAAAAAAAACATGGGGCGAATTGTGCTGTCCGGATCCCAGTACTGCGTGTCCTCCGTGACGCCGACAATCGTAAACTTCCCGGCAAATTTCTGGTCGAACATGCCGAAGTGATGTCCCAGCGCATCTCCATTCTTGAAGAACCGCTTGGCAAATACCTTGTTCACGACCGCGACCAGCGGGGCCGTCGCGTTGTCCTGACCCGTAAATTCGCGCCCGGCTATGATTCTGGTGCCGATGTTGGCGAAATATCCCGGGCTCACCCGGACCCATGACGCGCCGTTGAAGTCGCTGCCAGGTGGAGGCGGAGCTTTTCCCTCGATGTATACGCCCGAGCCCCAGTTATTGCCCTCCATCGGCGTGTACATGGAATACGTCACTTGCTGCACACCCGGAATCGCCTCCAGCGTCTCCGTCATTCGCCGAAAGAACGCGTCCGCCTGTTGCGCCTGGTAGCCCGCCATCTGCGGATCGATGTGCAGGATATACCGGTTCTGTGTCTCAAATCCGAAATGCTGGTGCCGCAGGTTCGTCAGCGAGCGGATGAGCAGCCCCGCGGCGCAGAGCAGCGCCAGCGAAATTGCCGCCTGCGCCACCACCAGAATCTTCTGCGTCCAGAGGCCGCTGTGGCGCCCGCCTCCCTGGGTTGACCGGTTGGCTCCGCGCAGCGCGTCAATTGGATTCGCATGCGCGGTCATCCACGCCGGCCCCGCTCCGAAAAGCATTCCCGTTAGCAGGGACACGCCAAACGCGAAGGCCAGCACCTGAGGCGAGGGCGTAGCCTGAATCGGCAGATAGCTATTGCCGGCCACGGCATCCAGCAGCAGCCGTGCGCCGCCATAGGCCACGGCCAGACCGGCGAGTCCGCCAACCACTGCCAGCACCACGCTCTCCGTCAGCGCCTGCGCTACCAACCGCCGCCGCGGGGCTCCCAACGCGGAACGCACCGACGTGAGTCCCTTGCGCGCTGTCGTCCGCACCAGCATGAGATTTGCCAGATTGGCGCACGCAATCAGCAGCACGAAGGCTGAAATCCACATCAGCAACTTCAGTTCGGACTTGTACTGGTCCTGCATCTGCTGCACGCCGCCGCCGCCGTAGCTGAAGTGCAGCGTCTGCTTGGAAATGAGCGTCTTGTCGCGCGAGTCCACCTTGGACATTGGGCTGCGCAGAAAATTCCGCAACTCGACCTGTAGCTGCGCCTCCATCTGCTTCGTATTCGCTCCCGGGTTTACGCGGCCAATCAGATTCAGCCAGTCCATCTCCGGGTGATCGAGCACGTCGAAGCCGCCGCTCTGCACCAGCGGCGACGCGCTCAGCGGTAACCAGAATGCCGGCGGATCACTCGACAGCTTCTCCCCAAAGTATCCCGGAGGTCCAATTCCCACTACCGTGAACGCCCTACCGTTGAGCAGGAAAGTCGCGCCGACTACCGATGGATCCCGCCCGAACTTCTCCTGCCACGTGCGATAGCTCATCACCGCCACAGGCGCCGCGCCCTTGCTGTCGTCGCTCGGCTGTATCAGCCGACCTTGCCACGCCCGCAGCCCGAAGGTCTGAAACGCGTTGCCGGAGACAAACTCCGCGGGAAAAGCCTGCGCCGGGTGATTGCTGCCCGCACGCCGCACGCCGAGCTGGATGCGCCCGGCCTGGAACGCCGCCAGACTGGCGAACCCCGGCGTATGGTCCCGGAACTCTCGATACTGTTCGGTCGAAAACAACGACCAGTTATCCTGCATTCCGCCGTTGATGCAGCAGTTCTCGTTGTCGCCGATGCGGATGAGCTGGCTTGGGTTCACGACCGGAAGCGATTTCAGCAGCACGGCATGCACCAGGGTGAAGATGGCCGTGGTCGCGCCAATGCCCAATGCCAGGGTCAGCACACCGGTGATCGTGAATCCCGGAGTGCGGATAAACTGCCGCAGCGCGTACCGAATGTCTTCAAAAAGCACGGTGGGGCCCCCTGTGCCGTAGTGTTACGCAGTTCGCGGTACCCCGGTTCCAAGCCGAAAGCGGAGAACCGGGTTCTACCGGGACGATGCTTGTTTGTGAAGACTGAAAATTGCGCGCAATCGGGTCTCGATGAGTGATTGGGTGTGTAGTCAACAGTTGAAGTCCTTACCGATCGCCGGACATTAGACGACTTATCGGGAGCGATCCGGTTGCGTTGAGAATGTGGCCTGCCGCTCGTTTTGATTCTCGAGGCTCGGTCCTACTCTCACGCTCCACCGTGGATAGCCAGTCAGGATCGATGTGCGAATGCGGCAGACGGACCAGCAGTTGGATCGGCCTCATCCCCGAGGTCCATGGCTGCGATAAGACCGCTCTTCACAGTGAATACGTGGAGGACCTCGCTGTCCGAAAGAACATCGCCCTGGAGGTTCTTGACAAGTTGGTGCACCCTGACGCGGGTCTTGCCTCCGTCTTCCTCGGCCATTGCAAGCGGTTCGACATGGGGATCGAATTCACCCCATTGTCGAGTCCAATAGGCGCGGACCCCTTCTTTTCCGACAACCTTGCCGCCCTCCGAAGCCTTGGGCCAGCTCACGTCTTGCGTCATCAGTGCGAATGCACCGTCGATGTCCCGCTCGTTGAATGCGGAGTACGCCTGCTCAAGTATCGTCTTAGTGTCTGCCATTTAGCCTCCTGCAACGCTTGCCGTGCACTCGATTCTCATTATCTCCGGCGATCGCGAAACAATAGCCGAATGAGCGCAAACGCGAGCGGCTATGGCACCAGCATGACCGGTCCCTGCCAGAATGCCGCGCGGTGCCCCGCGGGGTCGAGCACGCTCACCTGGCACTGATACGCTCCCGGCGTCAGCTTCCCTAACGGCACCTTGAAAGAGAACGGCGTCACGCCCAGTCGGGTCGCGGGTTCCGGCATCACCGCGATTGGCGGCATCTCCAAAGCTATCTTCTGGTCGCGGTAGAAGCTCACATATGCAAACAGGGGCGTGGGCGGTAATCCGGTTGCTGATTCCGCCGCGTTCGTCACACCCGCCCTGTCGCGCTTATAGGCCTGCAGGAAGATATACATCGGACGATCCACGTTGAAGACGCGCGTGACGCTCGGAATCAGTTTTTGCCCGTTCTGCACCAGCGGATTCGCCGCGTCGTCCTTTGCCTGCTCTTTGCCGCGCTGCGCGTTGTAGAGCGCGTCGTTCAGATCCACGCGCTGGCTGCCCAGCACGACCGAACTGAGCGCCAACTTTCCGGTTGCCTTGTTCAGATCGGGAATCGTGAAGTAGGTCTGAAATGTCCCAACCCTTCCCGTCTCATCGTCGCGCGCCAGAAATTTGATCGTGTACTTTCCGGGAAAAAGCGTGAATCCCGAGTCGTACTCAACGGGACGATGAGCCAGTTGCGCGATCGTCTGGTCATTGAGCTTGATGTTTACGTAGTCGCGCACGTTACTCATCGTCATGCCGGTGGTGGCATCCTTCACTTCGCACACGAAGTCGATCAGCGTGTGCTCTACGCCGAACTTTTTGGCCAGCGCAAGCTCGCGTCCCGGAATTTTTACGACGATCGGAACGTAGTATTCGGCGCGATTGAGCTGGAAATAGTCAATCTCCATCGCGATGGTGAGATCGGTGATCGGATCACCCAGCATCAGCGCGTCTTCGAGTTGCCGCTCCTTGTCCGCCTCCGTGAACTTGTTGAACGTCTTATTCGCAAAGTAGCCCTTGCGGTAGTCGAGCTTCGCTGCCAATTGCGAATCCACCGTAATCTTCACTCGCCGGAAGTGGCCGTTCTGCGCGGTGTTCGTCGTATAGTAGCCAATGATGTAGTAATCCTCGATCGCTTTCTGCGCCTGCAGGATTCCCTGCGTCAGATCATTGTTGTCGAACAAGGCTTTGCCACCCGTATCCGCGCCCAGCGTATACATCGTGTCCTGCGATTGCTGGAGCTTGTCCGTTACCGCTTGCGCCGCCGTGCCGGAATACATCCCCACATTTCCCGGCGATCCCTGCGTGGCATCGCCCAGCGGCGCTCCCGCCACCAGCCCTCGTGCATCCACCGGCCAGAACGACACGCCCGCACGCACCGCGGCGTCAATCGTCGCGTGCAGTTGCGCCAAATTGTCCAGCCCGCTCATCCGCAACCCGCTGGCGAAATAGATGAGCGACTTCTTTTCGCTCAGGCTGTCCAGCATCTTTGCCGCCGTCATCAGCGCCGAGAGCTGTCGGTCGTTGTTAAAGATGTTGAACTCGCTATTGTCCTGCCCGAAGGCCGTTCCGGTATCCGCGCTGCTCGCGTCGTCAATTGACTCGACGGACCCCTGTCCCTCGCCAACAATCATCGTTTCCAGAATGCTTAGCAGTCGGTTGCGATCGGCCGTGAAGTCCTGCAACACATCGACGGAGCCGCCCTGATAGCGGAGAACGGCGATCAGGTCCGCCGGCGTCATTTCGGTGCGCACGAATTTCTCCGCCGCCCGCAACGCGCGCTGCTGATCTTCAATCGGCATGGCGGTCATGTCGAAGTAAAACGCCAGCAGCCGGTGCCCGCTATAGTTCGTTTTCCCCGGAACCTCCGGCTCAATCTGCGTCCGCACCAGGCGTTGGTAAAGTGTGATCTTCTCTTCATCCGGCGGCGTCACCGGCAGCGGCGCACTCTCTCGCGCCAACGCCTGGTGATCGAAGATGCGAATGGATTGCGGGACTCCGTCTTCCTCGACATGAAAATCCTTCGTGGTCAGTCCCGGCACGAAGCGCCCTTCCTTGTCTTGAACGACGACCGTCTCGACCACCAGTTGCGAGTTCACCTTCAGCGTGAACGACCCGTTCTGCGCAGCCCCCTGGTTGGTGCCTACCGTCTGCGCACTCGCGGCGACCCCTGCGCTCAGCAGCGCCGCCGTCGCCAATCTGATGATCCGCCGCATGGTTAGAACCGCAACCTTCCCGTGAGTTCCAGACTCCTCATCGGATTCACCGCAGAGGGCAGTCCGAAGGTTCTGCTGTTCACGGTCGTGTTCCACGCCGTGTACGTCGCATGGTTCAGCAGATTGGTCGCATCCACGCGCACATCGAGGCTCCGCGTTCCTTTCAGGCGAAACGTCCGCGCCAGCGCACCGTCAAATGCAAACTCGGCAGGCCCGATGATCGAGTCCCGTCGCGCATTGCCCCAGTGGCCAGCAGCCGGCGGCGTGTACGCTGCGGCGTTGAGGAAGTACCCCGTCGACCCGTGATACAGTGCCGCACCTGTAAGATCCGGCCGGATGGACCCCGTCACGCCGGTTCCCGGCGCCGCCACAAAATAAATCGGCGTCGCGGGCAGGCCGCTGCCGGCCGTCAGCTTCGTCAGGATCGTCCATTCTTCGAAGATCGTTCCGCGCCAACCGCTCAACAGGGTCTCGGTCAGGCCCATTCCGGTGGTGTATTGCAGTTGCGCTGTCGCCAGATTGCGCTGATCGAAGGTCGAGAGTCCTCGCTCCGCATTCAGGTCGATCCAGTTCTGCGCGATGGTTGGATTCGCGCTCGGGGCCGCACTGGTATCGCTGGGAGCCGCAAGCCCCGCTTGCGTCTCGACGTGGCCCTGCGCGCCCACCTCGGCATCATCGTCGAGCGACTTCGACCACGTGTAATTCACGGTCACGGTCAGCCCTCCGCGCAGTCGCCGCCGCACCTGCAACGTGCCCGCCTGCCGCGTTGAATTGCCGTTCGACGTGCGATATACAAACCCCGCTGGGCAGGATGGGCACGGATTCGTCGCACCGATGGGATACGTGTTCGGCAAAAACTCCTGCATGCCGCGCGTTCCCTTCACGCCCTGATACGTCGCTGTTATCACCAGCGCTCCGGGAAAATCCTTCTGCATGGAAAGCTGCCAGACCTGCGCATACCCCGCGCGCAGATTCGGATCCACCGCGTAGGTATCGGGGACGATCCCAGCGCAATTGCGGAACCCATTCGCCAGCGTCAGCGGGCACGTGTTGCTGTTTGACACGCTCACACTCGTCGAAAGCGGGGCCTGCTGGGACATCATCTGTGCGCTGGTGAGGTAGATCGACGTGTCATCGTAAATTCCATAGCTCGCCCGCACCACCAGCGTTGATGCCGGAAGCGGCCGCCAGGACATTCCGACCCTGGGCTCGAATCCCCGCCGGTCCGGGCGCACCAGCGACGACGGATACCTCCTCCCCGTCAGCGGTCCTGTCGGCGCGCTCGCCACCACCGGCTCCGCCGCTGTGAACCCCGACGCAATGTCCAGATTCACCATCCGCCCGTTCAATTCCGACATCGGCGCGCCGTACTCCCAGCGCATCCCGGCGTTGATCGTCAGATTCGGCTGCACGCGAAAATCGTCCGCTATGTATGCGTCGTATACCGGCTCGCGAAAATATTTCTCCGGATTCCCGAACGCCACTGCGCTTGTGTCCGGGATGCCCAGCAGGAAATCCGCAAGGTCGGAGCCGCTCGCGGAGACAGCGCCCGCCGTAGTCGATGCGCTGCCGGGAGCCGCCGTCGCCGCACCCGTGAACGCGAAGGTCCCCCGCGGATTCGACTCCGTGAACTCATTGAACTCCTCTTTCCGGTAATCACCACCGAAGGAAATGGTGTGCCTCCGTTGGGTCGTCTCCAGCTTCAGCGAAAACGCATCGGTCCGGTTGCGGTTGAACTCGCTGTTTGCATCGTCAAGCGCCGCAATCCCGCTTGAGAACATCAGGTACGGCGGGCCCCAGTTCTGCGGATCCTGGTCGTTGCCTGTGATGCCGGCATTTCCCGAGATATTCTCCCGGTTCTCGAACTCCGGTCGCAGCAGCGTGCGCTCGCGGGTAAAGTGATAGCCCAGCACCGCAAAGATATTGTGGCTGTACTGGTGCGACCAGTTCACATTCGCATCGATCCCAAGCGTGTCCGTCGTGTCGACAAAGTTGAACAGGCTCGCTGCATTCGCGCGCGTGCTGGTGAATCCGAAGCCGCCATTAAGCTGATCTCTGCGCCCCAGTTCCTTTTGCAGCCGCGATTCGAGAGCGTCCGAATGCGTGTGGCTCAGCACCTCAGTTTCGTAGTTGTAGCGCGCATTTCCAGGAAGATTCGGCAGCGGATAGAAATTCAACAGCGCCCGCGCCTGCGGACTCACTGGAATGGGTCCGGCGAACGGCTGCCCTGTTGCGGGATTGTAGATCGTAATCGGTTGACCCAACGGATTCGTCAGCCCGGAAAGGTCGCCGCTCCGCTCTGCGGCACCGGGCACCAATGCCGGATTGGATGTCCCAGCGCTGCTGCGCATCCACTGATACGCCACAAAGAAATACGGACCGTGATAAAAGAGGTGCGGAATGATCAAGGGGCCACCCAGCGAGAACCCGGCGACGGTACGGTTGTACGCGGCCCTGGGCACCGCAAACCCCGTCAGCGAATACGGCCGCGCATCGAAGACCGAATTGCTGATCGCGCTCACAAATCCCCCGGTGTAGAGACCACGCGTTCCCGGTCTGTGGTTCCCGAACGCCGGCGCAAGGGAATATTTCGAGGTTGCAGCGTTGTTGTCGCTCCCGTTGATCAGCAGCCCATCGGCGGCCCTCTCCTCGTTCTGGTCCGCTGGAGGCTGCGGCATCGGGGCTAGCTCCGCCTTTTTGGTTGCTGGCGGCGCGCGTTTCGCCAGTTCCGGATTGGCCGGGACCGCGGGCCGGATGACCTTCGCCTGCGACAGCATTTGCTCCAGACTCAGCAGCGTTAGCTCAAATTTTCCCTGCGGCGCATTCGGCGCGACCGTGACATTGCTTTTCAGCGTGGCAAAGCCGGCATCCGAATTTCAATCTTCCAGGCACCGTCGGCGAGATCAGGAAACGCGTAGAGCCCCTGCTCGTCGGTGATTGTCGAGAATTGCTTTCCGTCCTGGCTCACTGTCACCGTGGCCCCCGGCACCAGCACGCTCCCGACGAAAATCTGCCCGTGATACTCCGTTGCCCATGCGCTTGCGGAGACGAGCAGAATCGCAATCCAGGCCATCCATACCCATCGGAACCCGCCAGCGTTGCGCATCAGTGGGATCATCGTGCAGTGCGGTTCCCTCCGCCTTCAAAAGACGCATTGGGTCGGCAATTCGATTGGCTGCGGACGAAATTGCCCAAAGAAAAATATTCCCTGCGTCGCTGCATTGGCACGGTGAACAAGCCCTAGTTCGGTGAAGGATGATCGACATGGTCGATCACCAGCACTGGCACATTAGTCTTCTGCGCCTCCAGCTTCAAATCCAACTGCTCCTGAATCGCCGTAAACAGCGGCGGAGGAGCGTCCGCAGCGTCGCTCGGCGGAGGCACCTTGATCCCCATCCCGGTAAACTGGGACTCGTCCGGCGTCCACTTCAAAGTGAAATCCCAACGCCCCTTAAGTCCGGTCCTGTCCACCACCGGCCGGTCCAGCACCGTTGACTGCATCAGGCCAGTAAAGTCTCCCATCGTCGCGTTCATCACGTGCAGAGTTCCGATTGGTCCGAAGAACAGCCCTGGCAGCCCATTCGGATTGCCCGTATTCTGCTTCATCTTCGGCCCATCCTTCCCCACCGTCAGAACGTAGGCCCCCATTTCCCGTTGGTCATGGTGAAACTTCAGCGCGAACCGGTCCGCCAGCAGCTTTTGCACCATCTCCTTCAACTGTTCCCCGTTCGGCTGGCCCGCTGTGTCCGGCTTCGCGTCAATGTCGAACTTGTTCGAACTTATCCAGTCCGGCGCGTCCACAATCTGCTTGTCCTGCAGGTCATAGGCGAACTTCACCAGGCTTTCGAGCGAGAAATTCACCACCTGCATGTCCGCCCCGCGCCAGATCAGATAAGTCCGCTGCTCGCCCGGCTTCGTCGGCTTGATCGTCGCCACTTCAAACGTGGGGTGAGCGTCGGCCGCCATCGGC
>JBAUHD010000026.1:0-28242 GCA_049680085.1 Acidobacteriaceae bacterium | reverse complement strand
CGCCATCCGCCTCCTGCGGCATCAGTCAGAAATGGACAAGCCTTCCGGCCCTATCCGGTGGCTCATGGAGAAAGCCGGAGGCGGCAACTCGCACATGAGCGCCCGCTCTTTTCTCCTCATCGTCCTCGCCGTCGAAGCCACCGACCTGGTCTTCGCGCTCGATTCGGTTCCGGCGGTCCTCGCCATTACCCGCGACACCTTCATCGTCTACACATCCAACATCTTCGCGATTCTCGGCCTGCGCTCCCTCTACTTCGCGCTCTCGCACGCCCTCGACCGCCTCCGCCTGCTGCATTATGGATTGGCCGTGATTCTGGCTTTCGTGGCCATCAAGATGATTCTGAGCCAGTGGGTTGAAATCCCCATCGGCTGGTCGCTCGGCATCATCGTAGGAGTGCTGGCGATCTTCGCCGTCCTCAGCCGCCTTACCGCGCCAAAGCAGCCTGCGGAGCCGACTCAAAGCTGACGCTGCCGCCCCGGACCACCGAGTACTTCGTAAAATGAGCATCGTCGCGCTTGGGGAAATCCTTCCGAAAATGTGCTCCCCGGCTCTCCTTCCGCGCCAGCGCCGACATTACAATCAGCTCCGCCACCGCGTGCAGATTCGCAAACTCCAGCCACGCCCGCTCCGCCGCCGGAGCCACCCGCAGCCGCTCCAGCTCCCGCCGCATCGTCTCCAGCCCCGCCGCATCGCGCAACAGTCCAGCATCCCGCCACATCCGCTGCTGCAAATCTTTTCGCAGGCGGGTGACATCCTCCGAAGGCCGCGTCGCAAACTCCGGCACATCCGCCCCGCCGGAATCAACCGCCCCCGCCTCCCGCATCGCCGCCGCCGCCCGCGCGCCAAACACCAGTCCTTCCAGCAATGAATTGCTCGCCAGACGGTTCGCCCCATGCACGCCCGTGCAGGCCGCCTCGCCTGCTGCATACAAACGCGGCCGCGATGTCCGCCCGTCTACATCCGTCCGCACCCCGCCCATCAGGTAATGCGCCGCCGGACGCACCGGAATCAAATCCCGCGACAGCTCCAGCCCGTGCTGGGCAAGAAATCCAGAAATCCCCGGAAACCGCTTATGCAAATCAATGCCCGTGACGTGCCGCATATCCAGATGCACAGGAAGCGTCTCGCCCTCCGGTCCCGTCCCTTCGCTCACAATCGCCCGCGCCACCACGTCCCTCGGAGCCAATTCCAGCAGCGCATGATACCGCTCCATAAACCGCTCGCCGCTCGCATTGCGAAGATACGCGCCCTCGCCCCGCAGCGCCTCTGACAAAAGAAATCGCGGGACCCCCGGCAGGCTCAACGCCGTCGGATGAAACTGGTAAAACTCCATATCGGAAATTTCCGCCCCGGCGCGCCACGCCATCGCAATCCCGTCGCCCGTGGCGACCGCCGGATTCGTCGTATCGCTGTACACCTGCCCCGCGCCGCCGCTCGCCAGCAGCACGGCCCGCGCGCGCACCGCAAACATTCGGCCCTCCGCGTCCAGCAAAACCGCGCCCGTAACCATGCCATCCTCAACCAGCAGGTCCACCGTCGTCGTCCATTCCATCAGGGTGATGTTCTTCTGCGCCCGCGCATGGGCCAGCAGCGACCGCCCAATCTCCGCCCCGGTCGCGTCGCCGTTCGCATGAAGAATCCGGTTCCGGCTATGCGCCCCCTCGCGCGTCAGCATCAGCCGCCCATTCTCGCGATCAAAGCCCGTGCCCCACCGCAGCAGCTCTTCAACGCGCGCCGGACCCTCCTCCACCAGCACCCGCGCCACCTCGCGATCCACCAACCCATCGCCCGCCCGCAGCGTGTCCTCCAAATGCAATGAAACATCCTCATCGCCGCCCATGGCCACGGCAATGCCACCCTGCGCATAGTTGGTGTTCGACTCGCCCAGTGCCTCTTTCGTGACCACCAGCACCCGGTCCGTCTCGCACAATTCAATCGCCGCGCGCAGACCCGCAATCCCAGCGCCCACAATCAGGTAGTCCGTCTCTCTTGCACTCGCCATAATGTTCGAAGCCGTCTCTTCTGATTTTAGAACGATGCGCGTTCGGCCCCGGCTCCGATACCATGAAAGCATCGTGCGCACAATCCACGTCAACACAGCCTCGGCCCGTTATCCCGTCCACGTCGGCTCCGGTCCCCTCGCGGACATCGGCAGACGCCTGACAAAATTCACCGGCAACACCCGCCGCCTCTTCGTCCTCACCTCGCCCAACATCTGGTCCCTGTGGGGCAAACAATTTCTTTCCAGCTTCCCCAAAGACCAGCAACCCACCGTCCTCTTCCTCCCACCCGGCGAGCAGAACAAGCGCCTCGCCAACGTCGAGCGCCTCGCGACCGAGCTTTCCATCGCCGGCGCGGACCGCTCCTCGCTGCTCATCGCCTTTGGAGGAGGCATCATCGGCGACGCCGGCGGCTTCCTCGCCGCCATCTACATGCGCGGAATCCCCTACATCCAGGTCCCCACCACGCTGCTCGCGCAGGTCGATTCCTCCGTCGGCGGCAAAACCGGGGTCAACCTCGCCACCGGCAAAAACCTCATCGGCAGCTTTCATCAGCCGCTCGCCGTCTTCGCCGACGTCAATGTGCTCAAGACCCTGCCGCCCCGCGAACTGCGCGCCGGTCTCTTCGAGAGCGTCAAAGCCGGAATCATCCGCGATCCCAGCCTCTTCCGCTTTCTTGAAACCAGCCGCGACCGCGTCCTCGCCTGCGACCCCGCCGCCCTCCAGCGCGTCGTCGCCTCTTCCGTCGCCATGAAGGCCGAAGTCGTCGGCATCGACGAGCGCGAGTCCGGCCTGCGTATGATCCTCAACTTCGGACACACCCTCGGCCACGCCATCGAAGCCGTCACCGGCTACAAAAAACTTCTCCACGGCGAAGCCATCGCCTGGGGCATGCTCGCCGCGCTCAACCTCAGTCGCTCGCGCCAACTGCTTCCGGAAAAAGAAGCCGAGAGAATCGCCCAGCTCATCCGCGCCTTCGGCCCGCTTCCCCGTTTCCGCACCACCGTTCCGCCACTGCTCGGAGCCGCCGGCCGCGACAAGAAAAACAGGGCCGGAACCCGCCGCTTCGTCCTCACCCCCGGCATCGGCCACGCCATCATCGTCGAAGACGTAACCGATGACGAAATCACCGCCGCCCTCGAACCGCTTCTCCTCGAGGCCCGCCGATGAGCGCCGCCGGAGCCCAGCCCACCGGAACCTCCGACGAGCAAAGCTCCGCCGCCGCCGTGCGGCAGATGTTCGACGCCATCGCCCCGCGCTACGACCTGCTCAACCACGTCCTCTCCTGCAACATCGACCGCCTCTGGTGGAGACGCACAGCGCGCCGCTTTCGAGCCATCCTCTCCGATCCCGAAGCCTCCATCCTCGACATCTGCTGCGGCACCGGAGACATGACCCTCGCCCTGCTCCGCCATCGCCCCCGCATCGCCAAACCCATCCTCGCCGCCGATTTCTCCGCAGCCATGCTCGCCCGCGCCACGGAAAAACTCCGCAACCGCAACGCCACCATCCTCGAAGCCGACGCCCTCCACCTTCCTCTACAAGACAGCAGCCTCAACCTCATCACCACCGCCTTCGGCTTCCGCAACCTTGCCAATTACGAAGCCGGGCTCCGCGAATTCCACCGCGTCCTCCGTCCCGGAGCCGAACTCGGTATCCTCGACTTCAGCGAGCCGCAAGGCGTCACCGGCAAGCTCTACGCCTTCTACTTCCGCCGCATCCTCCCCACCATCGGCTCGCTCATTTCCGGAACCGGAAGCGCCTACAGTTATCTCCCCGCCTCCGTTCACCGCTTTCCGCCTCCGCCCGCGATGCTCGCCCTCATGCAAAAAACCGGCTTCACCAGCGTTTCCTGGACCCCCTACACCTTCGGAATCGCCGGCCTCTATCGCGCCGTCAAAATATAACAAGCTCTCACGCCGCGAAGTGTAGCCAGTCCTGCCCCACCCTAGCCGCACTTTTTGCGGCTAGGGTGGGATGGATTGCATGACGCACCACTCTAGCGAGGGTCACGCCGCGAAGTGTACGCTAATTGTTGCCATGGACCAGGCTCTACTAGACAAACGGGTTCGCTCCGCCACGGCGGAAAAAAAATCCGCAGCCGCTCTTTCCGTCACGGCGGCCTTCATCATGGCCGTCCTCAAGCTGATCGTGGGCTTGCTCACCGGATCGCTCGGTATGTTGTCCGACGCCGCCCACTCCGGCATCGACCTTGTCGGGTCCACGCTCACCCTCTTATCCGTCCGCGTCTCCGACAAGCCCGCCGACGAGGACCACCCCTACGGCCACGCCAAAATCGAAAGCCTCTCCGCTTTCATCGAAACCTTTCTCATGCTGGCCTCCGCCATCTGGATCACGGTCGAAGCCATCGTCCGCATCTTCTTCAAGCCCGTCGCACTCCGCTACAACTTCTGGCCGCTGCTCGTCCTCGCCATCTCCATGGTTGTGGACTTCTCCCGCTCGCGCCATCTCAAGGCCGTGGCCACGCGCCACCAGAGCGAAGCCCTCGCCGCGGACGCCTTCCACTTCGCTTCCGACATCTGGGCCAGCGCCGCCGTCTTCATCGGCTTCGGCATCGCCTGGATCGGTTCGATCCTCAATATCCCCTGGCTGCGCTTCGCCGACTCCGCGGCCGCCATCGTCGTCTCCGCCCTCATCTTCTATTTCGGGCTGCGCCTCGCCTGGCGCACCGTCGGCGCACTCACCGATTCCATCTCTCCGGAAACCCGCCGCCGCGTCCTCAACGAGATTCAGCGCACCGAAGGAGTTCTCTCCGTCGATCAGGCCCGCATGAGGCGCGCCGGAGCGAAATATTTCGCGGACTTCACCCTCTCACTCTCCCGCCATCTCACTTTCCAAAAGGTTGAAGACCTCGTGCGCGAAGCCACCACCGCCGTGCAACGCGTGCTTCCCGATGCCGATGTCGTCATCCGCACCGTCCCCCGTTCCACCGTTGCGGAAAGCATCTTCGACCAGATTCGCGCCGTCGCCTCCCGCAACAACGTCACGCTGCACGACATCAGCGTGCAGTCCATTGGAGGACGCCTGCGCGTCGAGCAGCACCTTGAAGTCAACGAAAATCTCTCCCTCCAGCAGGCCCACAGCTTTGTCCGCCGCATTGAAGACGAAATTCGACAGGACCTGCCCCAGGTCGCCGAAGTCCTGACTCACATTGAAAATGAGCCCGCCACCATCGAAAGCCCGCAGATCCTCGAGCGCAATCGCCGCGTGGAGGACCGCCTGCGCCGCGCCGCCGCCGAATTTCCCGCCATCCTTGACATCCACGAGGTCGTCACCGGCCGCATCGGCGACAAGCTTCAGGTCTCCTGCCACTGCACTCTGCCCGACAACATGCCCATGCAGCAGGTCCACGAGATCATCACCGGCCTCGAAGACCACCTCAAATTAAAAGCTCCCGAAATCTCCCGCGTCCTCATCCACCCCGAACCCGCCACCGACAACCGCCACTAGAGCAAAACCAACATTGGTGTACCCAATTACAAACCTTGTCATCCCGACCGAAGTTCGCGAGCGAACGCAGCGGAGGGACCCGCATTTCTTTCGGCGTGTAAACCCGATATTGGATATGCTCTAACTTCAAAGGAGGGATCATGATCGCCAGCGTCGAATGGAAGCAAGGAATGCTCTTCGAAGGCCGCACCCAAAGCGGTAACACCATCAAGTTCGACGCGACCGACGAGCACTCCTCCGGCCCCAGCCCCATGGAAACCGTGCTCGCCGCCCTCTGCGCCTGCTCCTCCGTCGATGTCGTCAGCGTCCTCCAGAAAAAACGCGAGCCCCTCGCCAACCTCACCGTCTCTGCCAACGCCGAACAGGCGTCGGAAGCCCCACGCGTTTTCACCCGCATCCATCTCACGTATCGCATTCACGGGCCGGTCGCAAAAAAAGCGGCGGAGGACGCCGTCTCTCTCTCCAAAAACAAATACTGCTCCGTCTCCAAAATGCTGGAGAAAGCCGCCGAAGTCACCTACTCCATCGAGTACGCTGAGTAGAGGATGCTCCGCGCCTTCCGATTCCTGCTCATTCTCCTCGTGCTCGCTGGCCTCGCTCTGCTCTCGGCTATCGTGACGATGCATTTCGCCATCCACGGAGCCGAGGTCGCCGTCCCCAGTTTCAAAGGACTCACCCTCGCCCAGGCAATCGGCAAAGCCGCCGATCTCGGCCTCGACCTCACCGTCGAAAATCACTTCTACAGCGTGGACACTCCCGCCGGCCACATCTCCGGCCAGTCCCCCGCGCCGCAAACCGTCGTCCGCCGTGGATGGCATGTCCTGCTCACCGAGAGCCTCGGCCCGCAAAAGGTCGCCATCCCCAGCCTCATCGGACTCGACCAGCGCGCCGCCTCCATCCAAATCCGCCGCGCCGCGCTCGAGGTCGGCTCAACCGCACAACTCCCCTGGGCCTACGCGCCGCAAGGCGCCGTTATCGCCCAGGACCCCGCCCCCGGAGCCGCCGGAGTCGCACGCCCTACCGTCAGCCTGCTCCTCGCCGCACCGCCAGACCAGACCACCCCGTCCTTCGTCATGCCCAATCTCGTCGGACAAAACTTCACCGCCGCCGCCCTCGCCATTACGCACGCCGGACTCAAACTCGCCCCCATAAAATCCACGTCACCGGCAATTCCCGCGACCGCTGCCCCCGGCTCGAACCAACCCATCCCGCCCATCCAACCCATCGGAAGCATCACCACCCAGATCCCCGAACCCGGCCAGCGCATCGACGCCGCAACCCCCATCCAACTCACCGTCGCACAGTAAAATCCCTGTGCCCTCTGTGCCCCTTGTCGTGAAATGCCCTTAACCACTATGGTTGTCATCCCGAGCGAAGCGACGGACCTGCGGTTCGCTTCGATCGCCACGATTTTCATCTCCGGTGAGCACTCAATACGCGCGTGGCCTCCGCCATGAAACCGCAAAAAAAACACGGTGTCATCCTGAATGAAGTGAAAGCCTGCCCTGAATGAAATGAAGGGGACCTGCGGTTCGCTCCGGTCGCCACGATTCTTAACCCGGTGGCGCGATTCCCAGAGGTACGTTCCTGTGTAAATTTTTGCCCTTGCGCCTCACCGCCTGATATACGAGGCCGCAAAAAAACCATCACACCCATGCACGCCCGGCACCGTCCGCAAAAATCCATCCCGCAGCGCCGACTCCCTCAACCTCGCCGCCCCCTGCGCATGAATCATTCCCTCGTGCTCCAGCCGCGCAACATCCTCGTCCAGCGAAACAATCTCAAATCCGCGCCGCGAACACTCCGAAACCACGGCCTCGTTCTCCTCCGGCTCCAGCGAGCACGTCGAATAAAGCAGTCGCCCACCCGGCGCAAGCCCTTCCAGTGCGCGCGACAAAATCCTCACCTGCCGATCATGCTGCCGCACGATTTCCTTCTCGTTCACCCGAAAGCGAATCTCCGGATTCCGCCCCATCGTCCCCGTCCCAGTGCACGGCACATCGCAAAGAATCAAATCGTAGTCAGGCTTAAACTGAGCTTCAGCCGCATCCTCCACCGCAAACCGAATCCGCCCCTCCGCAAAATTCCGCCGCATTAAATTCAGCCGCCGTCGGCTCACATCCACCGCCAGAATCGTCGCGTCCGCATTGCGCTCCGCCAGAATCGCCGTCTTCCCGCCCGGAGCCGCGCATGTGTCCAGAATGTTCGCCCCCCGCCCGGCCAGTTCCGCCACCAGTTGCGATCCCTCATCCTGAATCCGCACCCAACCGCGACGAAACGCCTCGCTGCGAACCACATCCCCGCGCACCACCCGCCGCGCCGCAGTCAGAAACTCCCCCGCCCCCAGTTCCACGCCCTCCTCAGCCAGCGCCCGCTCCGCATCGGGATGCGCCAGCCGCACGCAAATCTCCACCGGCTCCTGGTCGAACGCGCAAATCCCCCGCGCTATCTCCCGCCCATAAAAGCGTTCCCACCGCTCCACCATCCAGCCTGGATGCGCAAACTCCTCCGCAATCTGCCCAGAGCCGGAATCCAGAAGCACCGGCTCCGCAGCCGCTCGCCTCGACCGCGCCAGCTTGCGCAGCACCGCATTCACCATGCCCGAGGCAAACGTCTCCCCTGCCTGCTTGGTTAACTCAACACTTTCGTCAATTGCGGCATGAGCCGGAACCCGGTCCAGGTACAAAAGCTGAAACGCACCCAGGCGCAGCGCCGTCTCCACCGCCGGCGGCAATTTGGCGGAAGGCCGCGCCAGCAGCGCCTGGATGCGCGCATCGAGCTTCATCCGCCAGCGCAGCGTTCCCAGCACCAGCGTCGTCGCCAGCCCCCGGTCCCGCGCTTCAAGCGCGTCCACCTCGCGCCCCCGCAGCAACTCATCGCTGTGCGCGTCGGTGGTCGCCACCTTCAGCAGAATCTCAAACGCAACCGAGCGCGAGAGAGAGATTTTCGTCTCCATATCTACAATCTTAATGACCTGAACTCTGATCGCTGCACGCTGAGCCCTATTCCCTCACCTGAGCCCTGAGCCCTGAGCTCTGAGCCCTCATTCCCCCAGCCGATCGCCGGTCTCCACCGCGCGTCCGCGCAAAAAATCCGCCGCCACCATCCGCTTCTTGCCCTCAAGCTGCACGTCCACCAGCTCCAGCCACGTCGCCTCGCCGCAGCGGACAAACAGCCGCTCCTGCTCCACGCCCAACGCGCCCGGCTCCAGCGGCCCGCCCTTGATCGATCCCGCATCCAGCGGCATCAGCCGATGCGCCACCAGTTTTTTTCCCTTCAGCGTCGTCCACGCCCCCGGCCACGGCTGAAACCCGCGCCACCGGTTATAGATCGTCATCGCCGGCTGCGTAAAATCCATCCGCCCATCCTCGCGCGTCAAAATCGGAGCATACGTCGCCAGCCCATCCTCCTGCTTCACCGGCGGTATCGATCCGGCGGCCAGCCCCTCCAGCGTCTCCACCATCAGCGCCGCGCCCATCTCCGCCAGCCGCGGATACACATCCGCCGAAGTCTGGTCCGGAGCAATCGCCATCCCGCGCTGCAAAAGAATCGCGCCCGTATCCAGCCCCTCATCCAGCCGCATCGTCGTCACACCCGTCTCCGCTTCACCATTCGCCACCGCCCACTGAATCGGAGCCGCCCCCCGATACCGCGGCAGCAGCGACCCATGCAGGTTCAAATTTCCATAGCGCGGCAGCTCCAGCATCCACGTCGGAATGATGCGCCCATAGGCGACCACCAGAATCGCGTCCGGAGCCAACGCCACCAGTCGCGCCTGAAATTCCTCATTCTTTTTGATCTTTTCAGGTTGAACCACTGGCAGCCCAGCCGCGAGCGCCGCCTCCTTCACCGCGGGCGCAACCATCGTCTGCCCCCGCCCCGCCGGACGATCCGGCTGCGTCACCACCAGCGCAATTTCATGTCCCGCACGCAGCACCGCCTTCAGCGTGGGAACCGCAAACGAAGGCGTGCCGCAAAAAACAAGTTTCATAGCTGTCTTGTAGAGTACGTCCTTATGAGGGCATGACTTTCATATCAGGGCACGACTTCCCAGCTTGCTGAAAAACTCGTTTTCGTATCAGGGCGCGACTTCAGTCGTGCCGTAAACCGCCCGGAAAGAATCCGGGCTTTAGCCCCTGAGGGATGTATTTTGGCCGTGTGCCGCGAGTTTTCCCGCAACCTGTTTAGCCCCTGATAAATTCTGCCGATCCCGACCAACGGGAGGGCCAAGGCTGCGGATGTTAGCGAGAATGGCGCCGCAGGCGCGTCCGCCTTGACGGCGAGTCACCATTCGCCGGCGCGCTGCATCTTCCGAATCTTCCGCAAAATCAAATCCCGCTTCAGTGCGCTCACCCGCCGGAAAAACAGAATCCCGTCCAGGTGGTCAATCTCATGCTGAAAGGCCCGCGCCAGCAATTCCTCGCCATCCATCTCGAACCATTCGCCCTTCACGTCCTGCGCTTTCACTTTCACCCTGGCCGCGCGCGTCACCTTGTCACGAATGTCCGGCAAGCTCAGGCAGCCTTCCTCCTCGTGCTGCTTTCCCGATCGAAACACGATCTCCGGATTCACCAGCACTATCTTGTCTTCCGGCTTCTCCTTGAAGCTCACATCGATGACCGTAATCCGTTTGGAAATCCCGATCTGCGGCGCCGCCAGCCCAATGCCCTTCGCCGCATACATCGACTCGAACATATCCTCCACCAGCGCCCGCAACTCGTCGCCGAATTCCGTGACCGCGTCGCCCCGTTGCTCCAGCACCGGATCCGGATATTTAACAATCTCTCTCAGCATCTGTCACTCAACCCGGCTTCCAAACTTTTTGTGCTCTCCGTCACAAAATGCCCCCACCAACACGGTTGTCATCCCGAGCGAAGCCGAGGGACCTGCGGTTCGCTTCAGGCGCCACAAATCTTCACCCGCATCAAAAATTAATAATCCCGAACCTGCTCCAAATACCCATCATAGTTTCGCTTCAACTCGCGCAGCGAATCGCCGCCGAACTTCTCCAGCGCCAGTCGCGCAAACGCCAGCGCCACCATCGCCTCCGCCGCCACGCCCGCCGCCGGAACTACACACACGTCGCTGCGCTCATAGGCCGCCTTGGTCGCCTCCCGCGTGTCAAACCGCACCGAGGCCAGCGGCCGACGCAGCGTCGAAATCGGCTTCAGGTACCCGCGCACCACAATGTCCTCGCCATTCGAGATGCCGCCCTCAATCCCGCCCGCATTGTTGTGCTCGCGCGTAAATCGCGTGTGCGCCCCATTCTCCCGCGCCTCGGCATATCCAATCGGGTCGTGAACCTCCGACCCCAGCGACTCCGCCGCCGTCACCCCGCGCCCGATCTCCGCCGCCTTCACCGCCTGCAGTGAAACCACTGCCTGCGCCAGAATCCCATCCAGCCGCTCGTCCCAGTTCGCGTACGTCCCAATGCCGGCGGGTGCGCCGTGAATCACCACCTCGAACACTCCGCCCATCGAGTCGCCGGTCCGCAGTGCCAGGTCCACCTCGGCCTTCATCCGCGCCTCGGCTTCCTCATCCACGCACCCCAGCAGAACCTCGTCTTTCTCGCGTAGCGCGCTGATTTCCTCCCACACCGCGTCCCGCTCCATCGCTGCGCGTCCCACGCGAATCACGTGGCTGGCCACGTCAATCCCCAACTCCAGCAGCAGACCCTTCGCCACCGCACCCGCCGCCACGCGCGCCGCCGATTCGCGCGCCGAAGCCCGCTCCAACACATACCGCGCGTCCGGAAAATCATATTTCAGCGCGCCCGCCAGATCAGCGTGCCCCGGACGTGGCGACGCCACAGCTTTGTGTTTGGCCGGATCGCCCGCCTCCACCGGCAGCACTTCCGTCCAGTTCTTCCAGTCGCGGTTCGCGATCTCCATCGCAATCGGCGACCCAATCGTTTTGCCGTGCCGCACGCCCGACAGAAAATGCGCCGTGTCCTGCTCGATGCGCATCCGACCGCCGCGCCCGTAGCCCTGCTGCCGACGCCAAAGCTCGCGGTTCACGCGCGCATTGTCCACCGGAACGCCCGCCGGCATTCCCGAAACCATCGCTATCAGGCTTTCGCCGTGCGACTCCCCCGCCGTAGAAAAACGTAACATCCGTGCTCTCTATCCAATTATTTTCGACACTTTAATTTTAGATTACGCGCCAGTCAGCCAATTCCATTGCGCCCCGGTCAGCGGAACCACCGAGAGGCGGCCCTGCGTCACCAGCGGCGAGTTGGCAAATAGCTTCTGCGCCTTGATCGCGGCCAGTGTGCGCGGTTCCTTGACTGGCTTGCCCACCTGAATGCGCACCAACGGGACCTTGGGATTCGCGGCGTCCACCGACAGCACCTTCGCCGTGCCCACCGCCGTCTTCTCGTCCCCGGTGTGATAAATCATCAGCCGGTCGCCCGGCTTCATTTCGCGCAGATGCTTCACCGCCGCCGGATTCGTCACCCCGTCCCACACGGTCTCGCGCTCGCGCTCCAGGTCGGTAAAGGAATAAACGCCCGGCTCCGTCTTCAGCAAATAATCCATCGCTTCCGCCTCCCACCGCTTCACAATACTTTGGATTCAAGCAACCCTATTGTCATGCCGACCGAAGTCATTGCGAAGCAATGGCGCGCAGCGGAGGAGCCGCAATAACCCTGATCCTCGCTCTACCCCTTCCGGCCATTCTCCAGAAACGCCGCCGTATTCAGCAGCGGGCGCTCCATCGATCGCACCCACTCCGTCACCTCATGCGCGCCGCGCCCCGCCGCCGTATTGCGTGCAAACTCATTCCGAATCGTCTGCATCTTCGCGTCCATGTCGTCCAGGTAATGCAGCAGCACCGCCTCGGGAATCATCGGCAGCTTCGGCGACCCGAATTCATACCGCCCGTGATGGCTCAACACCATGTGGTTTACCAGCACCCGCAGCGACGGCGGAAAATCCGGCAGCGCGTCGATCTTCCGCTCAATCATTCCCAGGCCAATGGTGATGTGCCCCAGCAGTTGCCCTTCCAGCGTGTAGTCAAAGCTTGTGCCCCAGCGCAGTTCCTGCAACTTGCCAATATCGTGCAGCACCACTCCGGTCAGCAGCAGGTCGCGATGCACCGCATAATGCTTCGCTGCCAGGTCACAAATCCCGAGCAGGGAAACCACATGCTCGAGCAGCCCGCCAATCCATGCATGGTGCATCGACTTCGCCGCCGGAGCCTCCTTGAGGGCCGAAGCAATCTCCGCATCATCCAGAAACGACCGCAGCAGCGCCTTCAAATGCGCCTCGGTAAAGCTCTCCACGTAGCCGTTCAGCTCCGCCCAAAGCTCCTCCACGTCGCGCTCGGTCTTGGGAACAAAGTCCCCTAGCTCGTACTCGCCCGCCGCAGCTTTGCGAATCCGCTCCACGTTGATCTGTAGTTTTTCCTGGTAGCGGCAAACCTGGCCGCGCAACTTCACAATGTCGCCCGGCGCGAACTCGCCCGCCTCGGCCGTTTCCCACATCCGCGCTTCAATCTGCCCGGTGCGGTCGGCCAGTGTCAGCGCAAAATACGTCGCGCCGTCTTTCTTGCTGCGCACGCTCTTCGCCGCCACCGCGAAATTTGCCGTGATCGACTGGTTCTCATACCGAGCCAGGTCCGCTACCGAGGGTTCTTTCATGCGTCAACTTTCCCGCCGCTTTACTGCTTTCCCGAACTCGGCGCAGCCTGCGTCGAGGGCGTGGCCTGCGTCGCCGGCGCTTCATCCGTCTTCTCGTCGCCGAACCGCCGCTTTGGTCCTTCCTTGCGAGGATTCGCCTTCTTCTTCTTCGAAGTGTCCCCGTTCAGTCCCAGCGCCTTGTCCTGCTGCGCCCGGTCCGCCGTTTCCAGCTTCGTCTCCGGAGGAGGCGCGAACGGATCGATCTTCGGCCCATTATGCGTCTTCACCTTCGGTAGCCGCGCCTGGTCCGAAAACCGCGTCTTCTTTTGCTTCGTCTCCGGCTGCTGCTCCGGAGCCGCGTCTTCAGCAACCGCCGGTGTCGCGCCCGTGTTCGCCGCCAACTGTGGATTCGTCGTGCCCGCCGCCGCGTTCTCCTCCGTCGTCACGGCTGGCGGCAGCGTCTCCCGCGGAGCCTGCCCAAAACGAATCTTCTCCTTCTTGCCCGCCTTCATCGTCACGCCCTTTTGCTGCGAGGCCGTCTCCACCGCCGGACGCGCTTGCACCTTCCGCCCGCGCCCGTTGAACCGCGTCCGCGGCGCCTTCTTCTTCTTTGGAGCAGGCGGCACGTACGCGCTGTACACCGGCTTCATCTCATTCGGACTCGCTCCCGAATCGACATAGCCGTCCTTGATCTCGATGGATGCGTTCTCCCGCAGCGTCGTCAGATACGCCCGCAGCGCTGGCTGCATCTTCTCCACGCCGATCGCGTTCTCTACCTGGTCTTCCACGTCCTTCAGCGCCTGCACGCCCGCCGCCGTATGCTCCGTCACCTTTAGAATGATCCAGCCCTGCTTGGTCCGGATCGGCATCGTGTGCTCGCCCGGCTTCAGGTCAAACGTCGCGTCCTCCAGCACCTTCGCCAGTTGCCCCCGCCGAAACTGCCCCAGGTCTCCGCCACCGTCCGCCGTCATCCCCCCGGATACCGCCTTGGCCAGCGTCGCGAACTCCTCGCCGCCCTTCAGCTTCGCTTCCGCGTCATCGGCTTTCTTCTTCGCATCTGCCACCTGCGCCGCATTGTCCGGGTCCGCCGTCGGAATCAGAATCTCGCTCAAGCGCTCCTGCTCCGGCTGGTTGAACTCGTCCTTGTGCGCCTCGTAATACGTCCGCATCTCCGATGGAGAAATGTTGATCTTCGAGCCCACTTCCTGACGAATGACCAGTTGCGAAATAATGTGGTTCCGCATCGTCGCCTTGAAGTCCTGCCAGGAAACCCCCTGCGCCTCGGCCGCCTTCTGCAGATCGTCCATCGTGTCCAGGTGGTACTGCTTGCGCATCGCGTCAAGCTGCTTGACCAGCTCCGTCTCGCCCGTAATGTCAAGCTGTTTCCCGCGCGACAACAACAGTTGCTGATCAATCAGGTCGCGCAGCATTTCGCGCTTCTGATCAAAAAGCTGCTGCTCGGTCCACTGGTGCTGCTGCCCCTGCTGATCGAGATCCTGCACCGCGCGGTTGTAATCCGACGTGCTGATCACCCGGTCGTTCACCCGCGCGACAATCTCCTCCACCACCGTTCCGGGATAGGGCTGCTGCTGCGTGCTCTTCTGGGTATCGACCCCGCTCGCGGCCAGGCTCGCGGGCGGCACAACGAACGCCAAACCCGTGGCCAGCGCGGCGGAAATCATCACAAAACGGGACGGAGAAAATCGAAAGGTCATGGGTATTGAACGTCTCATCAAGCGCCAGCCAGACTTCGGTCCCGGAGTAAAAATGGCCCGGGCTGCGCTCCATTCATTCTAACCATCCCACCCAACGAACGCCAGCCTTACGCGGAACCAGCACCCCCGACAACACGGTCGTCATCCCGAGCGAGGGCTGCATAAGCGAGGGCTGCATATCGGAACCCGCGCTCCGTAAAAAATTGTCATCCCGAGCGAGCGCAGCGAGCCGAGGGACCTGCGGTTCGCATCGGGCAGCTCAATTCTCATCCCCGGTCGCGGGTGCCCCGTGTCTCGCTTTTGAGACATGGGAACGGAAACTGACGCCGGCCCTGCTCCCTGGGCCCTGAGCCCTGAGCCCTGCACTCCAAGCCCTCAGCCCTGCTCTTGTATACTGAATCCATCAGTGCTCCCCACGCGCCTCGTCCCGCGCCGCAGGAGCCCGAAGGATTTCTCCCAGCATGTCATCCCGCGCCCGCCGCACTGCATTTGCCCTCGTCGTCTTCTTCGCCGCTTGCGGTCTGGCCGGCATCTTCATCAGCCAGAAGGTCGGAGCCCAGTCCTCCACCGACGAGTCCGCCTTCCGCGACAGCCTCAAGCAGTTCACCAGCGTCTATCAGGTCGTCGCCCAGAATTACGCCGAACCTCTCACCGGCGACAAGCCCGACGACGCCATCTACGACGGAGCCATCCCCGAGATGCTCCGCACCCTCGATCCTCACTCCAACTTCTACGACCCCAAGGCCTACGCCAAAATGCAGGAGGACGAGAGCGGGAAGTATTACGGCGTCGGCATGGTCATCCAGCCGCAAAATAACAAGATCGTCGTCGTCTACCCCTTCGTCGGATCGCCCTCTTTCAAGGCTGGCCTCCGCCCCGCCGACGTCATCGTGGACGTGGACGGCAAGTCAACCAAAGGCCTCGACACCACCGCCGTCGCCGACATGCTCAAGGGCCCCAAGGGCACCCACGTCAAGCTCACCGTCACCCGCCAGGGCGCGCCCGCTCCGCTCACCTTCGATCTCGTCCGCCAGGAAATTCCCCACCCTTCCATTGACCTCGAATACGAGATCAAGCCCGGCATCGCCTACATCCACATCACCCAGTTCCAGCAGACCACCGGCCGCGAATTCGCCAACGCCCTCAGCGAATTCCCCAACCTCAAGGGACTCGTCCTCGACCTTCGCGGCAATCCCGGCGGCGTCCTCGTCGAAGCCGTCTCCGTCTGCGACAAGCTCCTCAACCAGGGACAGATCATCGTTTCCCAGCGCGGACGCGCCTACCCTGAGCAGGTCTACCGCGCCACCCACGGCAACCAGGGCCACCTCTTCCCCATCGTCGTGCTTGTCAACCACGGCACCGCCTCGGCCGCGGAAATCGTCTCCGGCGCGCTCCAGGACCACGACCGCGCCCTCATCGTCGGCGAAATTACCTTCGGCAAGGGACTCGTCCAGACCGTCTATCCCCTCTCCGATCACAGCGGACTCGCCCTCACCACCTATCACTACTACACGCCCAGCGGACGCCTCATTCAGCGCAACTACAACGGCGTTTCTCTCTACGACTACTACTACAACCACGAGCCCGATAAGGACCTCAAGAATCGCGAAGTCAAGCTCACCGACTCCGGACGCACCGTCTACGGCGGCGGCGGCATCACTCCCGACGATAAAATCGAAACTCCCAAGGCCAACCACTTCCAGGATGTGCTCGACGCCCACAACGTCTTCTTCAATTTCGCGCCCTACTACCTCGCCCACCACACCGTGGACAAGGGCTTTGAAGTGGACAACGCCGTCCTCGACCAGTTCAAGCAGTTCCTTGCCTAGCAAAACATCGCCTCGACCGATCAGGACCTCAACGGCGTCATGGACTGGCTCAAAATGAACATCCGGTCCAACCTCATGACCTCCCAGTTCGGCGAGCCCACCGGCCTCCGCATTCGAGCCAACTGGGACCCCATGATCGCCCAGGCCCTCACCTACATGCCCCAGGCCGCCACCCTCGAACAAACCGCCCAAAAGGCCGACAGGGAAAAGCAAACCACCGCCAGCAATGCCGTACCCGCAACTGAGTAGGTCGAGCGCGCTAGCTGGCTGAAGGACTGAAGTGGCCTCAGAGGGCCCGGTGTAAACTCACCGGGGAATGCTGCCGGTCAGCACTTCCAGCCGCCCGGTTTTCTTGTCCGTCGTCAGCGCGGTAAATTCACCGTTGTGCGCACAACGGACGCCATTGTTCAGATTCGCGGGGCTGTCGATTCTACGGACCAGGCCTCCATCGAACGAGTTGAACTGGAAGAGCGGGCCATTGCGAAACACCACACCGGTTGTCCCCGGCTGCGGGTTGGAGAGAATCTTCGCATCCATGTATGTACTGACGGTCCAGTAACCTCCGTCCATGGAGAGTAGCGATCGTAGGAGGTAGCCGGGCGGCAGTTGCAGATCGGTCGCGCGCACAATTCCCTGCTCGTTGACTTCAATCACCGTCGCCGCAGTCCCCGTGGGAACCAGGAGAAGATTATCGCCATCCTGAACGATCTGGATGAAATCAGCCGCATCGAAGACCTTAGCAAGTGGCTGTTTTTTCCGGGTCTTCTGACCGGTGTCGTAGTCGTAGTCAAACAGCGAAAGCTCGTTCTTTTTGTCGCCATCCTTATCAAGGACAAGCAGACGCAGCCCGTTCCTGACTGGGTCCTTGGCAACAACCAGCAAATCTCCTGAGCCGTACATCCCGATTGACGTTGCATCGAAATCCTGCGGAATGGGAACAACGTGCTCCAGCGTGCCCTTTCTGTTATAGACCAGGGCCAGCGTAACCTCCTGCGGATTCGCGCTCTGGCTTTCCTCCATTGGATTTTTCCGGATCTCCGCGCTTATAAGCGTGACAACAGAGTCGTCGCCCGCGAAATAATGCGCTGGCCAACCTACATATTCATACTCGGACCCCGGGCTCGCAGCAAAACGCACGTCCTCGGTCCCATTGGTGAGGGAGTTGAGTGCAAAATCCATCTTCTCTGGCGAGCCTGCAATCACCAGAAAGAGACTACCGTCGGGAGAGCAGGTTGTGTTGTCCAGCATCGCCGCGCCTTTCTGGCCAAGAGGGGTCTGCTGCGGGCTTCCAAAGCTAAGTGTCACGACCGGCACCGGATTTTTCGTGATCGCGGCAGCCGACGGCGTGGACGTTTGCGCGTGCAGAGAGTACGCCGCGAGGAGCGCAACAACCGCAAAAGATCGCATGATTTGGCTATTCCCCGCCGTGCTTTTGGCTTTTGAGAGAGACAGAACCGCTCAGAATCCGGGAGTCTAGGTCAAGCGGTCGCGGAGGTCTGGTATTCATGCGTTCACTCGGGTGAAACTTAACTAAGCCGCCCGTGCAGGAAGCAACCAAGATGGGAACAGGCGATTTCCGCGAAAGTCGATCAAGGTTTCGCAGGATATCCGGCGTGTTCAGGGCGGCGGCATAACATGAGCCGCCTGCGGTCAGCACATTGGCTGTGCACCCGTTTCCGCACGCCACGATGGTATACACCGTGCCTAACCTGTTACCAGGCTGCGCCGCGTAGGTCTCCGTTGGCTGACAGCTATCTCCTCCCGAACACGGAATTATTATCAGCACATTGCCATTGGAACATTGGCCATGCATCGATCCTGGCTGCGCAATCGCGAAAATTGAGAACACTGCAAGCACTGCTACCGAGCCACGTAAGCGCATAAATCTTTCCTCCTTCTAAAAGCGGAGAGCATTCTACCCCCCCGGCGGGACTGTCAAGGAGCCAGCTTGTGGCCATGTCATGATCGCCAGCGTGAAATCGGGATTACCGTAGCCGTACCAGCGTTATTGCCGCTTCTTAGCTTACCGCTCCTTCGCTAAAATGAGTCTCAATGAACATCCGCACCGCCACCGAAGCCGACTTCGACCCGATCCTGAACCTCGTCAACACCGCCTTCCAGGTCGAGCGCTTTTTCAAAAATCAGGACCGCCTCAGCCCCACCGACCTCGCCCGCCGCTTCAAAGACGGAACTTTTCTCCTCGCTGAAGAAGATGGCCGCATCGTCGGCTCCGTCTACGTCCAGCGCCACGGAGACCGCGCCTACTTCGGCCTCCTCTCCATCGATCCTGCCCGCCAGAAAGAAGGAATCGGCCGCCGCCTCGTCGCCGCCGCCGAAGAATTCGCCCGCGAAACCGGTGCCCGCTTCATGGATTTGAAACTGATCCACCTCCGCGCCGAACTGCCTGGCATCTATGAAAAAATGGGCTACCGCCTCACCGGAACCGAACCTTACCCCTCCGACCGAGCCCACATGCTCACCCAGCCCGTCCACTTCCTCCGCATGACCAAAGAACTCGGCCACCGCTAGACCCCAGGAGAATGGAAGCAAGGTGGCCCATTCAAGCCCGCTTTTGGCTTGAGTGGGGAAAAATCCCCTCACTCCTCCGCCACCTTTCTCTCGATCCGCCGGTCCGGAACCAGCCACACAATCGCAACCGCGATATAGAACAGTCCCGCAATCCAGGGCCGCACGAACGCCAGCGGAATTGCCGGTACGTAGATCATCAGGGAAATCCTGCCCTTCCTGTCCGCCCCGATCGCCTTCGCCAGCATCGAACCCTGTCCGTGAATGTGAAGCAGAGTCCTCACCAGAATGAAGTACGCCACAGCCGCCAGCATCAAAACGGTACCGTACAAGGCGACCGGCCACGAATGAAAGTGGTTCTCCCCCATCCACGCGGTCGTGAACGGAATCAGCGACAGCCAGAACAGCAGATGCAGATTGGCCCACAGCGCCGCTCCATTCACGCGTTCCGTCGCATGAAGCAGATGGTGATGATTGCTCCAGTAGATGCCAATGTAAATAAAGCTCAGCACGTAACTGAGAAAAACCGGAAGCACGGGCTTCAGCGCCGCCAGATTCGTTCCCGAGGGCGACTTCATCTCCAGCACCATGATGGTGATGATGACAGCGATAACCCCATCGCTGAATGCCTCCATGCGGCCACTATCCATGCCTCATCCTCCCACCGCCGGTGGCCCGCTCAGGCGACACCCGGCCCTGGCGAGCCGCTTTTTCGGCTGCGTCTCTTGGCCCCCCATTTTAGCGGGATTTCCCTGCGTCTTTTCCCGCCCCCTTCTCCGTCTCTATTCGTAGAGGTTCGTAGTGGGCGCTCTTCCAGAGACTTCCCCGGTTCGTTCCTCCAAACGAAAGCCCCGGCGGTTCGTGGGTCCGCCGGGGCTTCTCTTTGCGTGACATCCACCCATAAGGTGGCCCACTCAAGTGCCTTTGCCTGACTGGGGGTATCGCCTTCCAGGGCCCCCACAAAATCTTCCCAGACAGCCCGCCGCCTCGGACATTGAGCGGAAAATTTGCCTCAATGTCCAATGTAGCGACGGCGGCGGCGCGGGACCGTTGTCTGAGCCGATTCATGATGCCCCTATTCCATACGCAGCGCTTTCATTGGATTAATCCGGGAGTTGTAAATAGGGCATTCGTCGAGAAGTTTTGGCCCGGAGAGCAGGGTGTCGGCAAGTATCTCACCACTCCAGATGCTCCGGGTCGAGCCATCGAAGTAGTCGGTGTCGTTCAAACGGGTATATACAGCAGTCTCGGCGAGGCCAGTACGCCGTTTCTTTATAGGCCCCTCCTCCAGAACTATTCGCCGTCCGTTATCTTACAAATCCGCACACGCGGTTCTTCGGACGGTTTAGTGCAGACATTGCCCCATGAAATAGAAGCGCTGCTCCCAAAAATCGTAACTTTTGATTCAAGAACGATGGATCAACAACCGTAGAAGCCCGTCGAGTGAGGAATGCTGGCCCGGCGGCATAGACGCCGTCACACGCAAGGGCGGGAAGACGGGAAAAGAAAAGGAGCCTGCCGGTTGGCAGGCCCCATTTGAAATAACGCAATTACGCCGCGATTTTCTTCGCAGGCTTCGCCGCCGTCAGGCGCTCATCGCCTGCCCATGCGTCTGCGCCGAACCCCGCGTCAAATGATGCACAAAATGATACGGAGGCCACGGCCCGGAGAGTTGCATCTGGCACTCTTTCAGCATCACGCTCGCGCTCGAATACTTGTTCTGGTACCGCTCCACGCACTTGTGGTCAATCAGATGCGCGATGTCCAGTAGCATCTTGCCCGTATCCGTCCGCTTGCACGTCACTTCTTCCGCCAAAGGAGAAAACATCCGGTGCATCTGGACCGATACCGCCCGGGCTTTCGTCTGCCGCTCCCGCTGCAGCGACGCGCTCTCCCGCAGGTTCGTCAGGTACTCGCGCCCCACCGTCCCCGCGTCCGGAATCGCCCGCCGCATCTGCTCGCGGCAGCAATCGTCCAGCGTCACCTTCAGGTGCATCTCCGCCTTGCCGCGCAGCCGGTTAATGTTGGTCACAAACTGCCGCTGGTTCGACCGGATGGACCGCCGCAGCGCCTCGTCGTCCGCGAACACCGTCCCAAACCGGAACGGCAGCAACGTCGATGTCTTGAAGCACTCGGCAATCACCCGCGCGTGGTCCATCGCCGCCTTCTGGTTCAAAGGATCGGAAGGAACATGCTCGCTCACGATGACCGCCAGGTCACTGGCTGGATAAAGGAAAACCTGATTGCCATGAATTCCCGACACCGACTCGAAAGGGATAGGTTTGCGGTGACGAAGAAGCTCAGGGAAGGACTGTCTCTCACTTATGCAGTAGGCGTACCATGCCATAGAAATTGCTCCGCGCTGGCTGAAGGGTAGAATTCGAACTTCGGGCGCTTCAAAAAAATGGTTGAAACTGCATCCAAGGGTCTCGCGGCATTCGTGGGGGGGTTGCCGCACTGCTCAACCAACTTGGAACGTATCCTAGCCCCGCCCAGCAACAACTGGCAACCTCCGCGATGCATCGCACTCCCCAAAGTGAGCAGAACGATCCAAAATTACTTTCATAGTATGAAATTTCTATTGATCTCATGAATTTCCCGGCGCCGCCGACCTGAAATCGGAAAGATTCTCATCAGATTCAGCCCACAAATGAATAGACCGGCTAGATGTCCATACAGCAATGCGCGTGGTTTCCACAACGCAAAGGGGCGGCTGGCCTTCCGCCAACCGCCCCCGGACCTCACTCGAATACCGCCGCGTTCCTCAACCAGCCGCTTTCCGCCTACCGCCCGTGCGCCAGCATGACGATCTCCAGCACAACCAGTACCAGCAGCAGCCCACCCAACCCCATACTGGCGAGCCGCACCAGCCGAGTCATGGAGCGCACGCTTTCGGCCAGGTCGCCGCTTTCTGACGCCTTCGATTCCACCGACTCCCGTACCCGGCCCAGTTGCTCTTCCATGCGCTTCAGTTGCATCGAATGGTCCTGCACCGTCGTCCGAATCTCATACTGGACCAGCCGCAGCCCGGAAACATCCTGCCGTATCTCCTGAAGGCCGCCCGAGCTTGCTTGCGGCTCGGCCAGTCCGCCCGCCTCGATCATCGGAAGCGCGCGCGCCACCCACGGCAAAACCGATCCTAACCGCAGAAGCGTCTTCCACGCCGAAACCCAGCCCTCCGGACGCTGCCCTATCTCCGCCATTTCCTCGGGCAAAGATTGTGGCCACTTCACCTTCTGCAGGACTGGCTTCTCATAAACTCCTTCACCTCGCGCCGCGCCGCTCGCCGCCGCCTCTTCCCAGAAGCTCTCGCGCGCAAACACGCTCTCCGTCACGGATCCTTGCTCCGCACCCTTTTCTTCGCCAACCTCCGCCTCGTGCAAAACCGTCTCGATCTCAGCTTCCGCCGCGCTCTCCTCCAGCGCTTCATTCAAAGTGGGCGTCTCCACATCAAGCTCAGCCGGGGCCGTAACCCCTTCGACCGCGGCCCCCTCCGACGCAGCCTCCACCGGCATCTCGACCAACTCCGACGCACCCTCCACCGGCATCGCGGCCACCTGCCCAACCGCAAACGCATCGGGTTCAATCACCGGAATTTCCGCCGCTGGCTCAGCCGCAATCGTCTCCGGCATCTCGGCCACAATTTCCGTGGCAATCTCAATCCGCGCCGGCGCATCCAGCGCGTCCAGCCGCGGCTCTGCGGCGGACGCCGCTTCCTCCGCAGTCCCCGCGGCTTCTGCCGAAATCATCTCCGGAGCAATGCCAACCGCCACCGCGTCTCCCGCTTCAACCAAACCCGCGGCCGCGCTCGCCTTCGCCTCCGGCATCTCAGCCTGCTCCGCTGCGCCCGAGCCGGTCCCCGTCGTTTGAATCACTTTGAAGGAAAATGGCAGGACCGCCCCATCCCGAGTTTCGCGCGGTGGCGGCGACATTTCCTTCAGAACCCAGTCCCGCGCGATGTCCGCCTCCGTAATCTCCTGCTCGGCGTCGGGCGCGTCCGGCTCCGCCGCGAATCCGTTCCATATCGGCTCCACCACAAAAGGCGCCGGATCACGCGAAATTTCCTCCGTCGTAATCCCTGGTTCAGCCCTCTTCGGCTCGCGCAGCTCCGCCGCCGGAAGCTCCCGCTCCTGCGGCTGCACGATCTTCAATTTCGGAGCCGCCGGCTCTGGCTTCAGCCGCTGCTCCACAGGAACCCAGCACACGTCATCGGCCGTGATCTCATCCCGGGCCGCCGGAAACACCCGGACGACCGGTACCGCCGGAGCGCCGCACAAATCTTCCGCTGTAAACTCGGCCGCTGCCGTCTCCCGCTTCGCCTCTGCCCACCCCGCTCGCTTCGACGAAACAGGCTCCGGCATGCCCGGCAATTCCTCCACCGCCACAGCACCTTCGGGGTCCTCCGCCGCTTCAGAACCGTTCAGGTGAAGATTGATCGGCTTCTTTCCCGAAATTACCTTCATCAGCCAATCGGTGGCTGTCTTGCGCGACGTAGCATCGGATTCAAATTCGCGTAGCTCGTCCTTCATGGCTCACACCTGCGTTCACTATAGAATAGGCTCCCCTTGCCACACCGCCGGAATCCGGCGACTGTATGGCATAAGGAACATAGATTGCTACCAGCAAAAAACGCGAGGAAAAATTTCAGAACGTTCAGGGAAAAAATCACTCATGAATCTTCAACCACCGGGTGCGGACGCCCTGTCATTAGCGCCGCTTCATCGCGGAAAGGGTGAGTCTGGATCACCCGCAACAGCAGCCGTCCCCGGCAAAAAAGCGCGAAGCGCCATCGACTGGACAGCCTGCCCTCAGCAAAGCCGAAGGGGCTAGTCCTCTTTCGCTGCCTCCGCCTGCTGCCGCAGCGCATGAACCACCACCCGCAGCATCTCCTCCTCCGGCGCCGGCTTCCCTGTCCATATCTCGAACTGCCGCGCGCCCTGGTGCACAAACATCTCCACGCCCGTAATTACCGGAATCCCTTTGTCGCGCGCCATCCGGATCAGCGGCGTCTCCAGCGGATTATAGACCAGATCAAACACCAGCCGCGCGTTGATCTCCTTCGGCTCCAGCAAACTCTGCGTCTTGGCGCCCGCCATGCCCGCCGGAGTCGCGTTCACGATCACGTCAAAATTCGTCTTCACCAGTTGCTCGCGCTTAATGTTCTTCGCTTTCGCCTGACGAGCCAGCTTCTGGCCCGCCTCCGGCGTCCGGTTCATCACAAACACTTCCGCGCCCTTGTCCTTCAGCCCGAACACCGCCGCCCGCGCCGCGCCGCCCGCGCCCATCACCAGCACCCGCGCGCCCTTCAGCGCCAGCCGCCGCTCCAGCGGACGCACCACCGCCGCCACGTCCGTATTGAACCCATACAGCTTCCCGTCCGCCGACCGCACCACTGTATTGCACGCGCCCACTTTTTCTGACAGCGGATCCGTCCGCTCCAGGTGCTTCAGAATCTCTTCCTTCAGCGGCATCGTCACCGCCAGCCCGCTGATCGGGACCTCCCGCACCAGCGTCAGCAAATCGCTGAGCCGCGAGGCCTGCAGCGCCAGGAAAACTCCATTGACCGTCTCTCGCCGGAGCGCCGCGTTCATCATCAGCGGACTCAGCGAGTGCTTAATCGGATTTCCCGCCACGCCATACACTTTGGTCGCTGCGTCGAGCTGGTCGATTCTGTAGGTCTCGCGCAGCGTCCGCGCGGCAATTTGTCCCGGACCTGTCTCCTCGCCCAGCGTCGCCGCTGCAAACGTGAACGCTGAGCCGGCCCGCAACCCCAGCACGCGGCTGATGATGCCCTGATCGCCCATCACGATCCCAATCACGCTCGTCAGATCGCGCGTTCGTTCCAGGAACCGCATCATTGTGACGTTGTCAGCCAGGTGTTTCGCCGTCGAAACCACCTTGATGAACTCCGGCTCGAACGGGCGAATCCGCGCAAAGATCCCGTCCAGGTCCTTCGTCATCTCGAAGTCGTGGTAGCTGATGATCAGCGCAGCCCCGTGAGACCGAAGCGCCTCGATCTGCGCCCGCTTCATCGACTCGGCGGTCTGCAACTCCACATCCATTAACTGGAAACCCGAAGCCGCCGCCTTCTCCAGAATCTCCAGCTCCGCCGCAATCGTCCCCTTGAACTTCCCGCCCGTCGAGACTCGCCGGCAGGTCGCAATCGCCGTCGCCTCGCTCCGGCTCGCCAGAAACTGCTTCAGCGCTGGAATCGCCGCCAGCGGATTCGGCAGATAATCCAGCCGGAACTCCAGAAACTTGTTCTCCCGCACAGCCTCCGTCGCCTTCTCCACCATCTCCGCCGGGGTCGATCCAATAATCGCGACGCAGACCTTCCCAATCCGCGCCCGAATCATCTGCGGAGAAAATGCCGTCACCGGAGCCGCCGCGGCGACTGTCGCAGCCGCCTGAACAGGGACTGCCGGGACTTTGGGCGCGGTCGCCGGTTTCGCGGCTACCGGTCTTTGGGGAGCCGCGGCAGCGGGCCGCTTTTCCGGCGCGGAACTTTTCCGGGGCGCAGTCGCCCGCCCGGGTGCCCCATGTCTCGCTTCTGAAACATGGGAGCTGCGGCCTTTCGCCGCAGCCGCCTTGGCTTTTTGCGGGGTGCGCGTGGGGGAACTGCGAGATACATCCTTATATGACGCTTTCATTCTTATCGGCTGCTTTCATCACTACAATTGCGGCATCTTAGCCCGTGCCGCCTCAGGATGCAACATCCCTTAGCCGAAGACCCCAGCCCGCCTCCACCCAGCGATGTCATGCTGAAAGAAGCGAGCGCCCGCGGTTTCCCTCTGATCGGCTCAACCCCGCCGCGAAAAGTCAACCCTGCCCCAAAATCCTCAACCTATCCAGCACATTCTAAAGCCAAAATACAATCTCTGTGGAATGCATATGAATTTTCTCGCTCCGCTATACTTAAATAAGGGGGCAATTCAGGAACTAAGCGCCATGTCCCACGCCCTCCGAAAAGCCAAGTAGTCGGCAAGCTGAATCTAAGTTATTTAGAATGAATATTATGCGTGTAAGCCTAGTATTTTCAATATTATAGCCCATAGCTAGCGGGTAAACCGTTTAGAATCAAGATCCGGATTTTTCCTGGTTCCCTCATCCCAACCGCAGGAGCCCCCATGACCGAGCCTTCGATCCATCCCTGGTCAAACTCCCAGCCAGCCGCCCAAGCCCTCACGACCGCCGGCCTCGAAGCCTGGGTCCAGGACCGCCTTGACCGCCACCGTCGAGCGCTCGACCGAATTACAGACCCCCTCCTCGCCGAACCTGGGCCCCGCACCCTCGAAAACACCCTCCGCTCATACGACGACGCCGTTGCCGAGCTCGTCGCCGCTGGCTCCCAGGTCGGCCTGCTCAACAGCGTCCATCCCGACAAAGCGATTCGCGACACCGCCCAGGATCAGGCCCAGCTTATCGCCCAGGCCGGAGTCGATCTCTCGCTCAACCAGAAGGTCTACCAGGCCCTCAGCGAAATCGCCGCCGAGACCGCCGAAGCCGCCACCCGCCATTACCTCGACCGCACCCTCCTCCAATACCGCCTCGCCGGAGTGGATAAGGACGACGCCACCCGCGCCCGCCTCAAAGACCTTCAGGACAAGGCCACCCTCCTCGCCCTCAGCTTCAGCCGCAACGTGCAGGAAGGCGGTAAGATCGTCACCGTCAGCGACCCGTCGGAACTCGACGGCCTCCCGCCCGACTTCCTCGAATCCCACAAACCCGGCCCTGAAGATTCGGAAACAGCCGGCTCCATCCCTGCCGAAGGCAGCATCACCCTCACCACTGACTTCCCCGACTACGTCCCGGTCATGACCTTCGCCAAGTCCCACGACCTGCGCCGCCGCATGTTTCTGGCCTACAACACCCGCGCCTGGCCGCAAAACCAGCAGGTCCTGCTCGATCTGCTCGCCATCCGCAAGCAGGTCGCCGGGCTTTTAGGCTTCTCCAACTGGGCCGACCTCGCCACCGCCGACCAGATGATGGAGTCCGCCGCGAACTTGCGGACCTTCCTGGACGAGCTCGACGAAGCTTCGAAAGCCGGAGCGGATAAGGAATACGCCCTCCTGCTCGAATTCTCCGGCCAGCAACAAATCGATGCGGCCAGCCGCGCTTACTGGCTCGAACAGTACCGCCGCTCGGCCTTCAACTTCGATTCGCAGTCCGTCCGCCCCTACTTCCCCTACGACCGCGTGCAGCAGGGAGTCCTCGCCACCGCCGCCCGCCTCTTCCAGATCGAGTTCCGCCCCGCGCCCTCAGCCGAAACCTGGCATCCCGATGTCGCCGCCTACGATGTCTATGACCGCGACGCCCATATCGGACGCTTCTACCTCGACATGCACCCGCGCGAGGGCAAGGACAAGTGGTTCTCCGCCCACCCCCTCATCCCTGGAATTCTTCATCATCCCGAGGGCCGCCGCGTTCCCGAAGCCGCCCTCATCTGCAACTTCCCCGGAGGAAAACCCGGCGACCCCGGCCTCATGCAGCACTCCGACGTCGTGACCTTCTTCCATGAATTCGGCCACCTGATGCACGCGCTGCTCGGAGGCCACCAGGACTGGGCCGGCATCAGCGGCATCGCCACCGAAGGCGATTTCGTCGAAGTGCCTTCGCAAATGTTGGAGGAGTTCTTCCGCGACCCCCGCCTGCTGGCCACCTTTGCCCATCACTACCAGACCAACGAGGCCATCCCCGCCGAACTCGTCCTCAAAATGAATCGCGCCGGAGCCTTCGGACGCGCCGACGGCGTACGCACCCAGCTCTACTACACCACCTGCTCGCTCCGCACCCACACCGACGACCCGGCCACCCTCGACCTCGATCAACTCTTCCACGACCTCTACACGCGCTTCCTGCCCTACCAGTGGATCGACGGCAACCGTATGTATGCCGCGTTCACGCACCTCGTGGGCTACTCGTCGAACTACTACACCTATATGTATGACAAGGTGATTGCGCTCGATTTCTTCTCGCAGTTCGAGAAAACCAATCTGCTGGACGACCCCATCTCCATGAAGTACCGCCGGACGGTACTCGAACCCGGAGGCTCCCAGCCCGGCAAGGAAATCGTCCAGAAGTT